>JAISWS010000015.1 GCA_031270725.1 Syntrophomonadaceae bacterium
GCGCCCTCCGCCTGCGAGAAACCCATTATCCCACATGGCTTGTGGGGATTCAAGGTTTATGCGGTGTCCTTGCATAAAAACACCGTAAATACATTATACGAGGAGTGAATTATGGAAGAGCAGAAGGAAGGGTTCTTAGCCTGGATCAAGGCGCATAAGAAGGAACTTGTTATCGCGGGTATCAGCTTAACAGCATTGATTGGGATTATACTTTGCATAAAGAACCGTGATTCAATTGATGCCCTCTGGAAATCACTGAGTGGGGCAATAGAAAAATCTCCTACCGAGGAATCGAAAATATCAAAGACGACTATCGAAAAGATTGCACAGTCATCCGTCACTGTTACAGATGTCATCAACCCAACCGAAATACCGGTTAAAAATACGACAAGGACTTTTCAAAATCCCTTTGAAGTCAGCGATCATATCAGAAACCTGCATGAAGGATGCCGTGCTTCTGCAAAGAAGATTACAGAAGCAGAGGCCATGGGAATTATCCTTCAGCCGGGACAGACATTGGTAGACGCATATACTAAGGGAGGTGTTGCAGCTTGGGTCTGAAAGACCTTCTCAGTAATCTCGCCAATGGTGATTATGACGGAGAGCGTATCGATAACGAAGAAAGTGGTGTGTCGTGGGGATTTTACATTGATAGAGGAACTCCGGTGCTATCGTGAGGGTAAATCGAGCAAATTCTTCAACGGCAAAGAGAATGAGCGTATACCTGGGACAAGGACGGAAGAACTATTTGACACAGATGAGAAAAAAGACACCTTCTTTAAGAAATATGGGTATCTCCGCAGCATGTTTGACGATCATCCAGAAGTAATGGATTATAGCCACGAATATTACGAAAACCGGAAGAAAGAAAAATAAGAATCCAATGCAGACAGGTCACCTACTAGTATAGAATACCATCAGATGGCCTGGATCAACCTATTCTAGTATATCTAAGCTAACGCCGGACTTGAACTCCACGGTGAATGTACCCTTGTAGACGGTGACTTTTTCAATCAGCCTCCGGACAAGTGACTCGTCATATTCGGTCAGAGTGGTGGGCTGCTCCTGCAGGAATGTAGCCATATCTGAAATTCGTTTTTTCAGTTCATCCCTTCCGGCGTTTTCCAGCTGTACCTTTTGCTTTTGTTCACGTAGTCGGTAAATCTCATCGGCGACAAGCTCGTAGTCGGCCTTGGAGATGACCTCTACTATGTATCGTCCGCGGACAACGGCGTATTCCGTTTGTCCGACGGCGCTCCGATAAACCCCGGAGCCAAGGTTTTCAGCACGATGACGTTCCGCGACAATCTTACGGGAGAGGAGTACATACAGTATAATTGTTTTGCGATAGAGAACCAATATCTGAAGTGCTCTTTTCAGTTAACAGACACCAACCCCTATTCCGCGTTCCTGATTTCGCGGGAGGGCAATATCGTGTATCAGTATGGCGCTGAAGCCGATAATCTCATAATCGACGGGGACAACTTTTATATTCTTAAATAAACGGCTGCTTTTGTGTTCTATACAAGACAGACCCGCGCTCAGTTAGTTAATTTTGGCTTTCAAGCCCGCTGCGTTTGTACCTGAAAACGGGCTTTACGTTTAAGTTTTCATAATGAGAGGGCGGGTTAATTTATTAAAGGTTCCCCTGGAGTAAAAACAGCTTAGCATACGCTATTTTCCCTGACAGTTATAATAAGTATTCTTAAAAGGCATTAACCGCGTTTTAACTTGTTGTCCTCAAGGTATTAAAGAATAATAATAAAAAATCCGCCTTGTTTTTGGAAGCAAAACGGAAATGCCTGTAACTTGTAATCAGAGACTTTATATCAAATAATTGGGCGCTTTTTTTATGTAAGAGAAAAATATCATTAGGGTCATAAAAATTTTTCATGTCGTCGGCTAGCTTTTTGCATATTGACAGCGCAAGGCCTATATAGTATGATTATTACAGTTATCGCAAGCTAACTGTAGAGAAAAAAACTACTTTTGGGAGTGTATGGGAGGTGAATCAATATGTCGCTGATTAACAAAGAAGTCGTTGATTTTACTGTACAGGCGTATGCGGATGGCGCCTTTAAGGAAGTTTCAAAAAAGGATATTTTAGGGAAATGGTCAGTATTTTTCTTTTATCCGGCGGATTTTACGTTTGTTTGTCCTACGGAACTTGCGGATCTCGCAAGTATCTATGACCAGTTTCAGGAGGCCGGATGTGAAATTTATTCCGTTTCCTGCGATACGCATTTTGTTCACAAAGCGTGGCATGACGCGTCGGATACCATAAAGAATATAAAATACCCGATGCTGGCAGACCCTACGGGCAAACTGGCAAAAGGTTTCGATGTCCTGATTGAAGATGGCGGATTGGCGGAGCGGGGCAGCTTTATCGTCAACCCAGCGGGAAAGATCGTCGCTTACGAAGTTACGGCAAGCAATGTAGGGCGCAACTCGGAAGAATTGCTTCGCAGGGTGAAGGCTTCGCGATTTGTCGCGGAGCATGGCGACCAGGTATGCCCCGCGAAATGGCAGCCGGGTGCGGAAACGCTCAAACCCAGCCTTGATCTGGTAGGGCTGCTGTAATGAGTGAAAATCTGTATGATGTGGTTGTCATCGGCGGAGGTCCGGCTGGTTTGACTGCGGCCATATATCTCGCAAGGGCGCGTTATCGCGTCCTTGTAGTGGAAAAGGAAAAATTCGGCGGTCAGATCGCTATTACGGCCGATGTCGTAAACTATCCCGGCGTGGAAAGCGGAAGCGGTGAAGAAATCACCGCAGTCATGCGTAAGCAGGCACAAGGCTTTGGCGCGGAGTTTCTGCTGTCCGCCGTAGAATCGGTTGAGCTGGAAGGACAGATTAAAACAGTGAGAACGGCTCAGGGCGAACTGCAAGCGTTGGGAGTAATCCTGGCGACGGGCGCGCATCCGCGGAGTACAGGTTTTCAGGGTGAGGAAAAATTCAAAGGGCGCGGGGTCGCTTATTGCGCAACCTGTGACGGAGAATTTTTTACCGGGCTTGACATCTTTGTTGTAGGCGGAGGCTTTGCCGCAGCGGAGGAAGCCATATTCCTGACGAAATTTGCCCGCGGCGTTACGGTGCTTGTCCATGGCGATGATTTTTCGTGTGCCAAGAGCATCGCGGACGAAGTGAAGGCAAATGAGAGTATAACTGTTCATTATAATACAGTAATCGAGGAAATATCCGGCGATTCAGTACTTCAGTACGCGCGGATAAAAAACTTGAAAGAAAACAGAACATGGGAATACCGTACGCAGGAAGGCGAAACATTTGGAGTGTTCGTCTTTGCTGGTTATGAACCCGACACTGCTATGTTCAAAGGCGTTGTGAGTCTTGATGAATCAGGGTATATCATCACCGACGAAAACCGAAAGACCAACGTAGCAGGTGTATATGCGGCCGGTGACGTGTGCGTAAAGAATCTGCGGCAGATGGTTACGGCCGTGGCGGATGGCGCTATTGCCGCGACTGAGCTGGAACGCTGGGTTGCCGACATGCAGAAAAAAACCGGACTTGCGCCAAAACAGCCTGTTACCCGCGTAGCATCCGCGATGGTTGACAGCAGGCGGAAAGAAGGGCAGCAGCAAAACGGGGGGTTATTTGCCCCGGAAATAAGGGCGCAGCTTGAAAGCGTGTTTGGTAAAATGCAGAAACCGCTGGTATTACGTGTTTTGTTTGACGACAGGCCTGTATCTGATGAACTGAAAGCCTTTATACAAGAATTAGCCGGCATGACAGAGAATCTTTCGGTGAGTTTCTCGCGCGCGGAGGAAAAAGACGAGGCGCCTTGCGTAAGAATATATACAACGGAAGGCGAGGACACAGGGCTGGCGTTTCACGGAGTTCCGGGCGGACATGAGTTTAACTCGTTCGTGATAGGGCTTTACAATGCGGCTGGGCCTGGGCAGGTATTGAACGAGGACATAAAAGCCAGGATTAAAGCCATTAACCGGCCTGTTTCTTTAAAAATATTGGTTTCGTTATCTTGCACAATGTGTCCGGAGCTGGTAATGGCGGCTCAGCACATTGCCGCGGAAAATCCGTTTATCCGCGCGGATGCCTATGATTTAAATCATTTTCCCGCTATGCGGGAAACGTATAAAGTTATGAGCGTGCCGTGTATAGTGCTTGACGACGGAGCTTTGTCGTTCGGCAAAAAGAATATTGCGCAATTGCTGGATTTGCTGGCCAAACCTTAGTTGTTGTCTTAAGGTATGCGTGTGGCTGGGATTTTTATTTGTGGAAGAAGACAGGCCGCCTGAAGTTCTTTATAGTTATCCGGCGGATAAGTTTACGAGGTAAAAAAATAAGGCGGAAACCTTTCAACCCAGGAATAAAATCGAAAAATGGAACGGGAGTGATACAATCAAGGAAATAAGACGCTAACGGTGGTTATAATGAAAACGCGCGAAGGCGCTGCCAAGGGAAAAGAGCTGTTGCGTTCGTGACAGCGTTCAAACCCCTGACAAAAAGCATAACCCCGAAAAATCAGCGCAGAGCGCCGGGTGAAAATTGAAATTATACAGAGGACTTTACCGTTGATACGTTCCTATGTAGATCCAGGACGGTCTGCTGTGTCATGGCGCGGCGCAATGTATAAAACTGCCTTGTGGCAGTGGTAAGAAAGGAGTAAACAAATGATAATAGGGATCCCTAAAGAGAGTATTGCCGATGAAAAACGTGTTGCCGCAACCCCTAATACTGTAAAACAGTTAAAAAAACTGGGCTTTGAAGTTGTGGTGGAATCTGGGGCAGGCGAAAAATCAAGTTTTACAGACGAGGCATATCGCGAAGCGGGCGCGGACATCGCTGACAGCGAAGTAATCTGGAATTGCGCTCTTATTTACAAATTAAACGCTCCTAACGAGGAAGAAATAGCCAGAATCAAAGAGGGCGCGACACTGGTAAGTTTCTTGTATCCGGCGCTGAATCCGGATTTGGTTGAAAAACTTTCCGGTAATAAAATTAACATTTTGGCGATGGATATGGTGCCGCGTATTTCCCGCGCCCAATCTCTTGACGCCTTATCCTCCATGGCTAATATCGGCGGTTATCGCGCTGTTGTGGAAGCGGCTCACAGTTTCGGGCGCTTCTTTACCGGGCAGATTACCGCGGCGGGCAAAGTACCGCCCGCTAAAGTTCTGGTTATTGGCGCGGGGGTGGCAGGATTGGCCGCCATCGGCGCCGCACGTTCTTTGGGCGCTGTAGTCCGCGCGTTTGATACTCGTCTGGAAGTGGCGGAACAGATTGAATCCATGGGCGGTGAATTTCTTAAGCTGGATTTTGAAGGTGAAGAAGATGGCTCGACTTCCGGCGGCTATGCCAAGGTCATGTCCGATGAGTTTTTAAAGGCTGAAATGGAGCTCTTTGCCGGGCAGTCAAAGGAAGTGGATATCATAGTGACAACCGCTCTAATTCCCGGAAAGCCCGCGCCCAAGCTGATTACCAAAGAGATGGTTGACAGCATGAAGCCGGGTTCTGTCATCGTGGATATGGCCGCTTCTACAGGCGGAAACTGCGAATATACGGTTCCTGGTGAGGAGATTGTAACCGCTTCGGGAGTAAAGATAATCGGTTATACTGACCTGGCGGGCCGTTTGCCGGCTCAGTCGTCCGAAATGTACGCGACGAATCTGGTGAACCTTACCAAGTTGCTTTCTAAAGAGAAGGACGGAAATATAAACATTGATTTTGATGATGTGGTTTTTCGCAATATGAGCGTTATACGGGACGGGGCAGTGACTTTCCCGCCGCCTGAAATTAGTGTGTCCGTTGCCCCGGCGAAAAAAGAAGACGCGAAAGTGGCCGTGGCGAAAGAAAAGAAAGATACGTCAGGAATCACCGGGATATTTGCCGGGGTCGGAGCTATTCTGCTCCTGCTCATGGGCATGTATGCCCCCAGTGATTTCCTGCCTCATTTCACTGTTTTTGTATTGGCCTGCGTGGTGGGATATTATGTGGTCTGGAACGTGACCTACGCTCTGCATACGCCCCTTATGTCAGTTACCAACGCGATTTCCGGGATTATCGTGGTGGGAGCTTTGCTGCAGATTACCGCTGAGCGTAATGTCGTCTCGATATTGGCTTTCATCGGAATCTTGATTGCGACCATCAATGTCGTCGGCGGTTTTACAGTAACCCAGCGAATGCTGAAAATGTTCAGTAAGGAATAAGGAGGAAACGTCTAGTGTTATTATATGGACTGATCACAGTAGCTTATAAAGAAAGTGCAATGTTTCAAGGATTGATCACAGTAGCATACATCATCGCGGCGATTCTGTTTATTCTGAGCCTGGCCGGATTATCCAAGCAGGAAAGCGCGAAAAAAGGGAATATCTTCGGCATCACCGGGATGGCCCTGGCTTTAGTGGCCACACTGGCCAGCGCCGATCTCAGCGCGATCGTCTATATTCTGGTGGCCATGGTGGTCGGCGCCCTGATCGGGAGCCGTTTGGCCGTAAAGGTTGAAATGACGGGTATGCCGGAATTGGTTGCCTGCCTGCACAGTTTTGTGGGTTTGGCGGCGGTTCTGGTAGGATATAACAGCTTTTTCAAAGTAGCCTTTGCGGGCGGCGCTCATGGGGGAGAATCTGTAACGATAGAATTAGTCGAGATTTTCCTGGGGGTATTCATCGGAGCGATCACCTTCACTGGTTCCATCGTCGCTTTCGGCAAACTGCGGGGCAGTATAAGCTCCAACGCCCTTTCCCTGCCGGGCAAACACTGGTGGAACCTTTTGGCGATTGTAGCTTCTGTTGTGCTTATGGGCTTTTTCATCTCTGAAGGCGGCTCCATGGCGAACGGTTTCCAGAATCCCCTGATTTATCTGGGAATCATGACCGTGATTGCCTTTATTTTAGGGATACACATGGTTTCTTCTATCGGCGGAGCGGACATGCCGGTCGTAATCTCTATGCTCAACTCTTATTCGGGGTGGGCTACGGCCGCCGCCGGTTTTATGCTGTCAAACGATTTGCTTATAGTAACAGGCGCGTTGGTTGGGTCTTCAGGCGCGATTCTGTCCTATATAATGTGTAAAGCGATGAACCGTTCTTTCATTTCTGTTATCGCGGGCGGTTTCGGTAATGAAGGCGCTGCCGTTTCGACAGAAGAAGAAGGGGAATACCGTGAAATGAACCCTGAAGAAGTAGCGGAAACTTTAAAGCAATCCGACTCTGTAGTCATCGTACCCGGTTACGGGATGGCCGTCGCGCAGGCGCAGTATCCGGTGGCGGATATTACGAGGAAGCTGAAAGAAAAAGGCGTTAATGTTCGTTTCGCGATACATCCGGTAGCCGGACGCCTGCCGGGACATATGAATGTTCTTCTGGCGGAAGCAAAAGTACCTTACGACATTGTTCTGGAAATGGATGAAATCAATGAAGATTTTCCGGGAACCGATACTGTACTCGTCATCGGCGCTAATGACACGGTAAATCCGTCGGCGCAGGATGATCCTTCAAGCCCCATAGCGGGTATGCCAGTGCTTGAGGTTTGGAAAGCAAGCACCGTAGTGATTTTCAAACGTTCCATGAACGCCGGTTATGCCGGAGTTGGGAATCCTTTATTCTATAAAGAAAATTCCTACATGTGTTTTGGAGACGCGAAAGCTACAGTTGATAAAATATTGCTGGCTATGCAGTAAGGCTTGAGATTTTCAATTTAAATAAACATAAGTAATTGAGCGATAGTTGAAGCGCGCGTTTGTGCGCTTCAATGCGCTTTATGGAGACAAAAACCGGATCCGCGCTTATATAGGCTTTTATTTACCGGCATAGTAAAATGAGCGAATGTTCCGCGGGGATAATGATGAAATAAATTTTAAGGGATGATTTTTATAAAAGTGAAAAACGGGAAATTGGACGTAGGGATAAATGCTATTTGCTTGATATTATTATTGGGCGTAATAATATACCTGGCGATAAGCTGGAATAATGTCCCCGATCAAGTTCCGGGACATTACAACGCGGCAGGCGAGGTAGACAGATGGGGAAGTAAAGCCGGGCTGACAGTCATGACGGCCATTGCTTGGATAATGTATTTCGGAATGACAGCCGTTGAATTATTTCCCAAAATATGGAATACTGGCGTCGCGGTTACGGAAGAAAACAAAGAACGCGTTTATCGGATTTTAAAAAGTATGCTTGGCGCGAGCAAATTATCAGTAGTGGCGACATTCGCGTATTTAACGATAAATTCAGCGTTGTCCAGAGAATTACCGGTCTGGTTTCTTCCCGCGTTTTTGTTTATAATGATTGGCCCTATAATATTGTTTATCGTAAAATTGTTTAAAGCAAAATGAGGGCTCTATAAAAAATTGCCTCAGCTCAATCAACCGCCAGCCGCTTAAATCGCCAAACCTCGCGGAACGTCAGTTTTTTAAAGGCACATTCAAACCTCCGGGGATAATAAAATAAATGTCAGAATTGTTAAAAACGGGAATAAAAATTATTAACTCGGGGGATCAGAGGGTGGTAAAAGATTATTTCCCCTGGTTTTTCCGCCAAGCGCGGATTGTATAATAAAAGTATAAAAAAACAGAACAGTTGCCAGAAAATAAATAAACACGCCGGTAATTTATATTCAGTTTAAAAAAAGATTTATAATTGATTTAGAGTTTATTTAAAATAGGCTTGCAATTAAAAATATCCGGATAATTCTTAAAATGAAAAGGCGCTATTATGAGTAAAATTATGGTAGTTGATGATGATGAGAACATCAGGCATTTAATAAAATTACTGCTTCAAAATGAAGGTTTTGAGGTTTTTAGCTGTGCTGACGGCAAGAAAGCTCTGGAGCAAATCGGACAGACGGCAAACCCTGATCTGGTTATTACCGACATAATGATGC
>JAISWS010000023.1 GCA_031270725.1 Syntrophomonadaceae bacterium
CTGCAGCCGATGAAGGACGTTGCCAAGACGTTGCTGAAGTATGAAAAAGAAATACTGGAATATTTCAACGCAAGACTGACGAACGCAATTGCGGAAGGTATCAACAGCGTGATACAGGCAGGAAAACGTAAGGCGCGTGGCTTTCGGACATTCAAGGGATACAGTACAATGATTTATCTCTCTTGCAGTAAGCTGAAATTCTCCCCAATCCCTCTGTTCGCCTAACTTTTCACGGAGTTAGGAAAAGAGCCAACAAAACTACGGAAAACTCACCGCGTTATGATGCCCGTCGTCATCTACGCGCGGTAAGAACACCTGCGGGGAAAAGGTTAATGCTCTCTCCCGCAGGTCATATTTTTGCAGCGCCGACCCGGAACCCCGGCTGCTTTCGCCAACTGGGATTGGGATATCCCAGCGGCTAACCTCGCTTTCTGGCGCTTTTTGTTCTTGCGTTTTGCATCTGTTTCCATGCTTAACCCTCCCACACCTGCTATTTATCGCCGATGATTGTCGGCTCGTCATCGGGGACGTCCAATTACGTAACAGTGTACAGTACATTATTTGTCCCCTCTCCGCAAGGAGTAAAAGAGAGTCTTGAGAGAATTTTACAGACAGCATAAAGGATAGCGGGCGTCAAAAAAGCGCAGACTTTGTTTCTTCTATCTGGGATTCGACTAAACTGCCGCCGCAGTACTTATCACGCAGTTTGGGTTTTTCTATTTTCCCGGTGGGATTGCGGGGAATTTGGTCAAATATCACCCTACGAGGCCGTTTATACCGAGGCAAGTCCAAACAAAAAGTTAAAATTTCTTTTTCCGTGCAATTTTGACCGGGTTTAATTTCTACGATAGCCGCAGCGATCTCACCTAAACGATGATCCGGTAATCCTATTACCGCGACGTCTTTTACCATATGGTTTTGCCTTAAGAAATCTTCTATCTGTACAGGATAAATATTCTCCCCTCCGGTTATAATAACGTCTTTTTTGCGGTCTACCAGATAAATAAAGCCCTCGCCGTCTTCCTTGGCCATATCGCCGGTATGCAGCCAACCATTGACCAAAACGGCGTTAGTGGCGTCCGGGTCTTTGTAATAACATTTCATCACTCCAGGTCCGCGCAGCGCCAGTTCCCCGACAGCGCCCCCGGGAACCTGGCATCCTGACGCATCTACGATTTTGGTCTGCCATCCATAGCCTGATTTGCCGATAGCGCCTACTTTATGAAGATTTTCAACTCCGAGATGAACAGCGCCGGGTCCGATTGACTCTGACAGGCCGTAATTGGTATCGTATTGGTGTTCCGGAAAATACGTTTTCCAGCGGCGAATCAGGCTGGGGGGAACCGGCTGCGCTCCTATATGCATCAAACGCCATTGATTTAAGCAATAAATTTCAATATGTATTTCACCGCTTTCGATCGCGTCCAGTATGTCCTGGGCCCATGGTACTAACAGCCAGACGATGGTAACTTTCTCACTGGAAACTGTTTCAAGGATCCATTTAGGGTTAGTTCCTCTCAGTAAAACAGCCTTGCTGCCTGAAATTAGACTGCCGAACCAGTGCATTTTAGCGCCGGTATGATATAAAGGAGGAATACACAGAAAAATATCGTCTCTGGTTTGAGAATGGTGTTTTTGTTCGGTTATGCAGGATGAAACTAAACTTTGATGAGAATGTAAAATAGCTTTAGGAAAACCTGTAGTGCCGGAAGAAAAATAAATCGCCGCTTCGTCTTCGTCTTTTATCGGGACGGCAGGTTCCTGAACGGAAGATAATAAAGTTTCTTCAAAATAATTTTTAGTGTAAGACGGACCCTGGCCTCCTACAAAATATTGGATATTCACTTTGGGTATCCGGTTTTGAATTTCGTTCACGCGGTCAATAAATTCCGAGCCGAAAACCAAAATGGACGCGTCTGCCAAGTCCAGACAATACCTGATTTCTTCTGCGGTATAACGATAATTAAGAGGTACGGCCAACGCGCCTGTTTTTAAAATGCCAAAATAAATCGGAAGCCATTCCAGGCAATTCATAAGCAAAATAGCCACCTTATCTCCGGCTGTTACGCCTTGGTTTAACAGAAGCTGGGCAAAACGGTTGGCCTGGCAGTTAAAAAGGCGCCAGGATATTTCTTTGCGGTAAGCGTTATCATGGCTTGGTTCAACCAAAGCGTATTCCTGCCAGGATAAATTTACAATGTCCTCAGATTCGGGATTAATTTCCACTAAACTGATTTCATCTCCGTAAAGTTCAGCATTTCTAATTAAAAAATCAGTAATGGGCATGAAATAACTTCTCCTTCTTTTCAAATGTATCTTAAAGGGCTGATTTGACAAAATTTCCGGCGGATGCGTTTCCATGCGCCAAAAAATTTACGGAAACATTGCTCATAAAAAAACTCATCCTGCCAAAAAAGGACGAGATTGGATCGTGTTACCACCTAATTTTTACTGGCCATTCACATGACCAGCCTTTATGAGTGATTTATAAAAAAATCACTCCAGCGCGATAACAGGCGCTGATCCGTCATAGCCTACCAGGATATCCGTTCGGTATGCAACTAAAAGATGTATTCACCTTAACCATCCAAGCTCCTCTCATCATCCGGCTGCTTTCTGTCTGGCCTGAAAAAGGCTACTTTTCTCTATCATAGCTTTACTGTTATTAGATATTTTTAATTCCTGTCATATTATATTATCCGTTCCGATATTTTGTCAAGCGCACCGCATTGCCAAGGCGCAAGTATAAAATCTAACACCGGTTTATCCACTGTTCGCTTCCATACTTTTTTCGTGGTCTTTTAATATCTTGTCAGTCCTACTGCTCCAAAGTGAACTTCTTATGCAAAGCCCGTACGGCTTGTTCAGCCGCTTCTTCATCAATTATACAGGAAACTTTTATTTCCGAGGTGCTTATCATGTGTATGTTTATCTCTTCATCGGCTAAAGCCTCAAAAATAGACGCCGCCGTCCCCGGGTTGCTTTGCATTCCGGCGCCGACCACTGAGACTTTGGCAATATTAGCCCCATAAGTAAATCCTGAAGCCCCAATGATTTTCACTAATTCCTGCATGACCGGAACAGCTTTTTTCAGGTCATCTTCGGCAATAGTAAAGGCAATATCGTTTCTATTATC
>JAISWS010000036.1 GCA_031270725.1 Syntrophomonadaceae bacterium
CTCTTCGCCCCCCGTCCTGTTCCATCTCTTCCAATATCTCAGCTTGCACCGGGCCCGGCGGAAATTTAACCGTGGAGCCGGTTTTAAGGCGGCGGGCCGGTTTTACGAGAGCTTCCCAGATGTCAGGTGCTTCTTGCCGCAAAAGCAGGATTTCCACTCGAGCGCCGCTGGCTTTTACCCCTGAAAGCCGCGCCGGCATAACTTTGGTTTCATTTATTACCAACGCGTCTCCGGGCTCTAAAAAATCTTTAATGTCAGTAAATATTTTTCCCTCTATACTGCCATTATTCCGGTTTAATACCAGTAAACGCGAAAGATCCCGCGGCTCATTAGGATATTTGGCTATCAGTGCCGGAGGCAATTGAAATTCATAAACAGCTCTTTTGAAAATATTTTTAGTATCGCCCATATTAAACCCTATCTTCGGAAAAATATATTAAAAAGGAGGCTGAGCAGTAAACTAATTACCAAACAAGTAACGACAGGAAAATAAAAGCTAAAATTTTTGCCTTGATAGAAAATATCTCCAGGCAGTTTAAAGCTGCCGCCTGATAACTTGACGGCAAGCAGCAAAAACGCCCCGACGAAAACAATCAATACGCCAGCCGCTAATATTAATTTTGCCAATCCCTCCAAATTATTCATGTCAAGGCCTTTCGGTTAATCACGTATTTTATAAGCGCTTATTTACAATTTTGAAACTACGGCAGGTTTCCCCGTCCACCGTTCATATTCACTGTAAAGGCATCCGCAATATTGCTGGCGATATAAATCCATTTCCCGCGCTAATTCCCTGCTCTTTTCATAGCCGGTACGAAAATCTTTATATAAAAAAGGTATTCCGTATTTGTGGCCGGTATATTCGCCTGCTTGTTTAATCAAATCGTGCTTTTGCCGTTTACTAACCAAAAGCGAAGTTGTAAAATAATCAAATTTGCCTTTTTTGGCGATATGGGCCGCCTTTTCCAAGCGCATTTGATAACATAAAAAACAGCGTTTGCTTTCCCGAAAAGCAATAGTATTAAAATAGTAAACCGGATTATAATCATCTTCATATATGACTTTGATTTTTTTTACATCGGCTAATCGCTCAACGGAACGGCGGCGCTTCAAGTACTCCGTATAAGGGTGGATATTAGGGTTGCCGAAATACCCCATCAGTTCGTATTCTTCTTCCCGCAAAGCCTCTATAGGGTAAGAAGCGCACGGCCCGCAACATATATGCAGTAATACCTTTTCCAAAATAATTTCTCCTGTCGCCCGCTAAGGCTCGTCGTTACCAAATAAACCGCCTTCCGGCAATTTTGTCATTTCTATATTCAGGTGTTTGTAAGCGTGCGGAGTCGCTATTCTGCCCCGGGGAGTTTTATTTATGAAGCCCAGTTTTAGCAAATAAGGCTCATAAACCTCAGTAACCGTATCGCTTTCTTCCGAAACCGCCGCGGCCAAAGTTTCCAGCCCTACCGGCCCGCCGCCGAATTTTACAATTATGGCTTCCAGGATCGTACGGTCCATAAAATCAAGGCCGCTGTCATCAACTTCCAGCATGTTTAAGGCTTTTTGCGCCACGGGATAAGTTATTTTCCCGGACGCTTTAACTACAGCGTAATCGCGCACCCTGCGCAGAAGGCGGTTAGCTATACGCGGGGTACCCCGCGCCCTGCGCGCTATTTCTTCAGCGCCTTCCCTGGCAATATCGATGGCTAAGATAGCGGCTGCCCTGTCTATAATGAGCGCCAGTTCTTCGTCATTGTAAAAATCCAGCCGGCAATTTATACCGAACCGGTCGCGCAAAGGTGAACTGAGCAACCCTGGGCGGGTGGTAGCGCCAATTAAAGTAAAAGGAGGTATGTCTAAACGCAGAGTCCGGGCCGCCGGACCTTTGCCTATTATTATATCGATAGCGTAATCTTCCATGGCAGGATACATTATTTCCTCCACACTACGGTTGAGACGGTGTATTTCATCTATAAATAAAATTTCGCCCGGTTCCAGATTGGTAAGTATAGCCGCTAAATCCCCCGGCCTTTCAATAGCCGGCCCGGAGGTTTTGCGAATCGGCTTTCCGACTTCATTGGCAATAATGCTGGCCAGAGTAGTTTTCCCCAACCCGGGAGGCCCGCTCAACAGCACATGATCCAAAGTTTCTTTGCGGTTTTGCGCCGCTTGAATAAAAATAGACACGCTTTCCTTTACTTTTTCCTGCCCGATATAATCGTTTAATTTAGAGGGCCGCAAATGGATTTCATTTTCTTCCTCTTGTAAAAGCCGGGCTGAAACAATTCTTTCTTCCGACATCACCCATATACCTCCGGAATTCTTACTTGACGGTCATGGCTTTATAACGCAGGATTTTTTTAATATTTTCCTCAGGCCGCTCGTCCAGCTCGTTACGGGATTTCAAATCCAGCAATAAAGGCATTATTTCATTGCGTTTGTAACCTAAAACCTCTAATGCCTCCAGCAAATAATTATCGTTGCTTATTTCAGCTCCGCTTTTTTCTGAATGAATATTCTGCAGCTCCACTTTATCTTTAAATTCGAATATTAAACGCTGGGCACTTTTTTTACCTATACCGGGTATTTTGTTCAATGTTTTTTCGTCCTGGCTAATTACCGCTTGATAAAATTCGTTTGGCGGCAAAGTTCCCAGTACGTTCAGAGCCGCCCTGGCTCCCATTCCTGAAATAGCGGTTATTTTCAGGAATAAATCCAATTCTTCTTTTTCCAAAAATCCATACAGTTTGATTTCATTATCCAGTACCTGCATATATGTATACAGCAAAACCGGATTACCAATTTCCAAACTGCTCACAACCTTATCGGCAACAGTAATTTGATATCCGAGACCGGCCGCGCTGTCAACAATGACATAATCTTTTTCCAGCGAAAATACTGTTCCCCTCACAAAAGAAATCATTTAATCCGGCCTCCTCCGCTGGTATAATCGTTCATCCTGGCTGAATGAACATGGCACAGCGCTACGGCAACAGCATCCGCCGCGTCATCCGGTTTGGGAACGTCTTTTAAACCCAGAATATTTTTAACCATAAATTGAACTTGTTTCTTATCCGCCCCTCCGTAGCCTACTACCGCTTGTTTGACTTGCAAAGGGGTATACCCGGCAATCTGCATTCCGGCCAAGGCCGCTGATAAAATCAGAACTCCCCGGCTTTGCGCTACGGTGATAACCGTTTTATTATTGCGGTTAAAAAATATTTCCTCAATAGCCATAGCGGAAGGTGAAAATTCCTCTATAATCCGATTCAGCTCTTCGTGTATCCGCAACAGACGCTCATCCATTTTTTGAACGGAAGAAGTTGAAATAACACCGTAACGAAGCAATTTTTTACGCCCCTGAAAACTATCTATAACCGCGTATCCGGTAGTGGCGGTACCCGGGTCTATTCCTAAAACCAACATAACACCGTCGCCTTAATCAATTATTTAATCATTTCATTCATTAATTATAATATGTTTTAGATAATATTGTATATAATTTCCGCCACAAGGTTCAGTAATTACTAATTTATACCAGCCAAAAGCCTGACTCGCGCTCCGCTTGCCTCATGGATAGGGGCCCTTCGGGTATTTTGGCATAGTACCATTTCATTACAGCCCGATTGAAGCGTGTAAAAAAGCCGGATGTTTATCATCTTCCGGCAGTTGAAGCAATTTTTAAAGTGTTTAGCTTTATTAGAGGTTCCCCCATTATTACTGATATTCGTCAAAGTTTTCCAGAGCGTCATTTATTACGTCTTCATTTTCAAATTCGTATTCCCCTGCTCTGATGGCCGCTTGAACATTCGGCGGCAAAGCTGATAAGACGATTCCGGTTACTTTTAACAAAGTGTCGTTTCGCGCGTCCGGCCCCTTATATATTGCTACCCGTCCTTGATATTCCTTTAACCGGCACAAATCTTTATGAACCTGACACCAATCGTCCACCGTTTGCCTGATTAATAAAGTGTGGTCTTCCAGTGACACCTGATAACCATTGCCGGCTGTCAGTATTTTGGTTATGTCTTCCAAAGATTTCCCTGTCAGTTCCGCCCGATTCTCGAAATTGGAAATAACAACATTTCCGCACCTGCTGTAAAACAGCTCAAGAACTATCAAAGTGTCGTCACCCACTTGCACGGCAGAGGCTTCGTCATATAAACCCGCTTTTTGCACGGCGGCCGGGGGTGAAATTTTGTTAACATAAACACCCCATACAATTCCGGCGGCGGCCAGTATCAAGAAAAGGATTATTATTCCGTCAATTGGCTTTTTCATAATATCACCTCGTGAGCAATATTATTGCCAATCTTTTTCGGAATTATGTATAAAAACGCCTCATTTATGAAATCTTTTCTAAAATCTCATCCCCTATATTCATATTGGTATAAACATTCTGTACATCATCATGATCTTCAAGTAAGTCTATAAGTTTTAAAATCTTTAACGCCATAGCTTCAGATTGAATTTCCACCGTGTTTTCAGGAATCATTTGCAAGTCCACCACGCTTAATTCGACCCCTTGTTTTTCCAAATCTTCTTTAATTTCCATAAAATTGTCAGGGAGGGTTACTATTTCCAAAAAATCCCCTTCATCAGTTACATCCTCGGCCCCCAATTCTAAAGCGCTCATCATCAATTCATCTTCGTCCACTTGCAGGCTTTCCTTATTGATTTGTATAATTCCGGCTCTTTTGAACATCCACGCTACACATCCTGATTCGCCGAGATTGCCGTTGTTTTTGGCAAAGAGGTGCCGGATCTCGGAAGCGGTGCGGTTGCGGTTATCGGTGGCAATCTGCAGCATTACCGCAATGCCTCCCGGCGCATATCCTTCATAGACAATTTCCTCAAAAATCTCTCCGCTCCCTTCACTGCCGCCTTTTTTTACCGCCCTGGCTATGTTTTCGTTAGGCATGTTTATAGCTTTAGCTTTTTGGATAGCCAGTTTTAGTTTGGAATTAGATTCCGGATCAGTTCCTCCGCCTGTACGCGCCGCAATAGTTATTTCCTTGGCCAGCTTAGTAAATTCTTTACCTTTTTTTTCATCTGAGCGGGCTTTTTTATGCTTGATATTGGCCCATTTGGAATGTCCTGACATGAATTTCCTCCTTATTTACCAAATACCTGGAATAAAATATTTGGATTTTTTAGCATATTCTTCATAACCCAGTTTAAAATGCCTCAGCAAAAATTCTTCCTCAATTTTAACACGATACCAAACTGCCGGCACCACTAAAAATATAACCAGCAAAAACGCGCCCCACGAATTAAATATTAAAACAAACGCCAGGTTAGTTAATAGAGACGCCGCGTACAAAGGATGCCGAATATGGGCGTATAAGCCATCCGTTACTAAAATATGTCTTTCATATAAAGCGACCCTAAGGTTGAAATAAATTCCCAATGCTCGTAAAGCCGAGATTCTCAATATAACCGTCAGTAGAAAAATCATGGTTCCGGCAGAGGTTATGTATTCCGGCCCCCAGGTTATTCTGGTTATTTTAAAGGACAAAAAATCTAAAATACCATACAGTAAAACTATCATAGACGCCAGTTGCATATATAAATACGACCGCCCGTCGGCATCTTCTATCACATAGCTTTCAGGCGCGGCAACCATGAAAGTGTCAATAATGGAGGCCCCCAAATATAAAACAAAAAAACACATCAATACGACACAGTCATACCAAGGAAAATATTTCAAAGCAAAATAGAATAAATAGCTGAACAAAACCGTTACCAGTACCATTCGCAAAATAACCACTTTGATACCGGAAAGCAAGACTACCCCTCCTTTTGTGGTTTCCCATCAATTTTGCCTGACTATTTCTACCGCAGGCTCATACTCAAAAGTCCGTAATTTCCGCATAACTCCTGCTATTTGAATTTTAAGGAGCCGGAATCCGAATACTAAAGCCCCCTTATCTCAGCGGGTATTTTCGCTATAGGAGGCATAGTCCTCTTATGGTGGCTCATGCCGGCTAAAGAACTGATGAGATTAAAATTTTCTTCGGACACTTTTTCCCCCAGGATATATTTTGCCAGTTCCGGATAAGATACG
This sequence comes from Syntrophomonadaceae bacterium, assembly GCA_031270725.1. Classification (GTDB taxonomy): domain Bacteria; phylum Bacillota; class Syntrophomonadia; order Syntrophomonadales; family Syntrophomonadaceae; genus JAISDD01. Next base: position 6,065 of record JAISWS010000036.1, read on the forward strand.
CCCATTTCCGATTCATCGGTTTGTCCTGGCCATAGACCGGCTGAAGGGGCTTTTTTTATAATTTCCTCCGGTACCCTGAGATACTCCGCCAGCATATAAACCTCCGACTTTATTAAATCACCCAAAATTTGTAAATCTACTCCTCCGTCACCGTATTTGGTGAAGTACCCCACTGTAGCTTCACTTTTGTTTCCGGTACCTAAAACCAGGTAATTATGGCTTTGCGCTGTGTAATAAAGGGTTATCATTCTGAGCCGGGATTTAATATTGGCGCGTAACGCTTTTTTATTTTTTTCATCAGAGGCGACAGTTGTTTCCAGTAAATTAGCAAATAATTCGAATACCGGCGTCAAATCAACACGCTTATAATCTAGGCCTATGTTTTCTATTAAAAGACGGCTGTGGGCTTCATCTTCCGGTACACTGGCACACGGCAGAATAAGTCCCAGGCTTTTATCAGGAAACACTTGTTTGGCGATGGCGGCGGCGACCGATGAATCCACTCCTCCGCTGACTCCAATCACTATCCCTTCCGCGCGGGCATTTTTTACCTGTTCTCTCAACCATTGCTTTAAATAATCAACTATAGCTTGCGCTTGCATAATCATTCCTCCTTATTTTTTTTAAACTTATTATTTACCGTTTGCATCGCCAAATAAAACTAAATTCTTTGCCGCTCGAATTCTTTCATTAATTTTCTGGCTTTAATTACCGCCTGGCGAGCGTCCTTACCATAAGCGTCCGCTCCTATATAGTCGGCGTAATCCTGATTCAAAACAGCACCTCCAATCATCACTTTACAAGGCAACCCGCGCGCTCTGATTTCTTTCACAATTTCGCCCATAGCAGGCATAGTAGTAGTCATAAGCGCGCTTAATCCTATGATATCAGCCTTTTCGTTTTGCGCCGCTTTTATTATTTCTTCCGTATCGACGTCTCTTCCTAAATCGACCACTTTAAAGCCATAGTTTTCTAACATTACAGCTACGATATTTTTTCCGATATCATGAATATCTCCTTTGACCGTGGCTAAAACAACCGTGCCTTCAGACACATCGTCCTCCTGTTTTAATAACGGCTTTACAATGGAAAAAGCTTTTTTCATAGCTTCGGCGGACAGCATTAACTGCGGCAAAAAATATAACTTCTTTTCATATAAATCTCCGGCTTCTTCAATTCCGGGAATTAGCCCCTTGTTTATAACCTCCAGCGGAGGAAAGCGGTCTAGAGCCCGCTGTATTAAATCGCACATATCGTCGGTATTAGCTTCGAGAACGGCTTTCTGTAAACTTTTCCAAAATTCACTATTTTCCGCCGCGTCTTCCGGTAAAACGGCAGAATCCGACGGGAGGGGAGAACCCGCATTACCTGTTTCATTTTTTAATAATTCCGGTATGTTACATTCGGAGCATATAATATGCCTTAAAACCCGCTCCTCTTTATCAGCGGAGATATTTTTCCGTCCGTAATAACGAATATAATTCAAACACGAAGGATCGCGATTCAAAATCACTTCCGCCGACCGGCAGACATCCATAACACGCTCGTCAAAAGGATTGATAATAGGCAAATCCAGTCCGGCCGCTAAAGCCATAGCTAAAAAAGTGGAGTTTATATTTTCCCGCGCCGGCAAGCCGTGCGATATATTGCTTACCCCCAAAACAATTCCTACCGGAAAGTTGCTCTTTATAAGGCTTATAGACTGCAAAGTCTCCATAATCTGCGATTGTTCGGCGCTGGCGGTCTGAACCAAACAATCTATATAAATATCCTGATCCCTGAGCCTATGTTTTTTAGCTGCGTCATAAATCCGCCTAGCGATTTGCAGACGGCCTTCCTGAGTTTCAGGAATACCTTTTTCATCGATGCATAGCCCTAAAACAGCCGCGCCGTATTTTTTAGCCAGCGGTAATATTTTTTCCAGAGATTTTTGTTCGCCGGTCGTGGAATTAATTAACGCCCTCCCCGCAAAACTTCGCAACCCTTCTTCAACAGCGTCCGCATTAGTAGAATCGATGGAAACAGGCGTATCCACGGCATTTTGTACCAAATAAACAGCCATCGCCATTGCGGACGGCTCATCCACACCCGGCACCCCCATATTAATATCTAAAATAGGCGCCCCGTTTTGTACTTGTTTTTTAGCCTCGGCGATTACTAATTTCATCTTGGATTCTTTAATATCCTGGGCTAATTGTTTGCGGGCGGTGGGATTTATCCTTTCGCCAATAAAAGCTAATGGTGTTTCCGGCGAGATAATTACCGTACGGCTGCGGGAAGCCAGTGCCCGTAAAGGTCCATGGGAAACACTTTTAGGTTTGACGCCTTTCAGAGCTTGAGCCATAGCTTGAATATGCCGGGGAGTAGTTCCGCAGCAGCCGCCGATAATATTGGCGCCCGCTTCGTACAAACGCAAAGCGTATTCCGCCATTTCTTCCGGAGCGTCCGGAAAAAAAGTCTCTCCGTCCATAAGATGGGGAATTCCGGCGTTGGGCTCTACGGTCAAATAGCTGTTGGTATTCCGCCTGAATTGTTTAATGACCGGAAGCAATTCTTTGGCTCCTCCGGAACAGTTAGCGCCAACCGCCAACGGCTGCAACGCTTCAATTATTACCAAAGCCGTCAAAGGATCTGTCCCGGTCATGGAGCGGCCTTCCTGTTCAAAAGTCATGTGAGCTATTACCGGCAGCCTGGTATTTTGCTTAACAGCAATCAAAGCGATTTTCATTTCCCCTATATCCAGCATAGTTTCAATTGATATTAAATCAGCGCCGGCTTGGGCTAAAGCCCGGGCTTGTTCCGAATAAACCGCGAACAGTTCTTTGTAATCCGCTGTCCCCATAGGTTTCAGCAACTGGCCGGTCGGCCCTATACTGCCGGCGACCAAAGCCTTGCCCCGGGCTGTTTTTTTTGCGATGCTGACAGCTTCTTTATTTATATCTTCAGTTTGCGCGCCCAGTCCAAAAATATTTAATTTAAAACGGTTGGCCCCAAACGTATTGGCTTCAATAATATCAGCCCCGGCCTCAATATAATTATAGTGTATATCCTGTAAAATACCGGGGTTATTAATTCCGTACAATT
>JAISWS010000051.1 GCA_031270725.1 Syntrophomonadaceae bacterium
AAAGAAACCTTGAAAATTATATCCATTATTACCCTTTTATTTTTTGCCGCTTTCCTGCCTGTAGGCCCGGTAATCGGCAATGAACCGGACGGCCCGTATTTCGGCGCAGACGCCTCCTATTCTTTCACCTCGGAGCGTGACCGGGAGGGACAGCCTTTGGAAAGCGCTGACGCGTCTGAAGACGCGGAAGATGTAGAAGATGTAGAAGATGTAAATGAGGAAACACAAGGACCCGCGGAAATTGTAAACGAGGGCGCGTATGAAGATTTTGCCGGAGAGCCCGCCGCAAACCCCGATCCTGAAATATCCGCAGATGAGACTACCGCTCCGGTTGACAAACCGGAAATTTCCACCGGACAAAATAAAGAAGAGCCCCTTTTTGACGAAGGACCCTCCGCTGATTTTGACGGCTATCTGGTAAAGCTGAAACCCGGAGCGCGGCAGCCGCGCATGATGACCCTGATGAGTACCGACGCCGTCGAACAGGTGTCAGACGGCCTGTATCTGGTGGATTCTCTGGAGCAAGCGGCAAACTTAGCTCCGGAAGCATACATAGAATACATTGAGCCAAATTATTACATGCAACTGTTTGATGAGCCTATCCCCCCTCCTGACGACCCCATGTACGGCGCTCAATGGGATTTGCCGATCATCAATTTTGACGCGGCCTGGCAGGAAGAGCTCAGCGGGGCCGGAGTCAGGATTGCCGTGCTGGACTCCGGTATCGCGGCAACTCATGAAGACGTGGAGTACAGCCTTATCGAATGGTATGACGCCGTGACCCCAGCCAATGCCGCTTTAGGGGACACTATCGGCCACGGCACTCAAGTAACCGGCATAATCAACGCCATAGCCAATAATACTCTTGGTCTGACGGGGATCGCTCCCGGGGCTGAAATCATCGCGGTAAAAGTAACCCAGGATGCTACGATAAAGGTATCTGACGTCATAACCGCTCTGGACTGGCTGCTTGGTCTGAAAGAACCCACAGGCAGCCCCGCGTACGGGATCCCTAAATGCGATATTATCAACATGAGCTTTGGCCAGGCAGGCACTCCCACCAGTTTTCCTTCTCTGGAAGCCGCGGTTGAGCGGGTGGCCGCGGCCGGAGTGGTCATGGTCGCGGCGGCGGGAAATAATGGAGACACTGGTAATGCCAGTAATTACCCCGCCGCTTATAGTAACGTCATCAGCGTCGGCGCGTTAGACGGCGATAAGGTTATCCTCCCTTCTTCCACGCATCGAAGCAGTGTGAATCTGGCCGCTCCCGGCGCGGCCGTACCTACTCTTGACATTGATGAGAACGTTACGTACAGCGGGTACTACGACACTGCCAGCGGAACCTCTATGTCGGCGCCGATAGTAACGGCGGCGGCGGCCTTGCTGAAAGAAAAAATCCCTTCCCTGACCTCCTCGGAGTTGCAAAATTTGCTGCAGGAAACAGCGGAAGACTTAGGCGCCGCGGGAAAAGATAATTATTACGGCTACGGGCTGATTGATCTCGGGAAAGCCCTGGAGGAAATCAACGCCGTCTACAACATAGAGTTCGAGCCTTACTGGGGAAGCTTTCCCGGCAACATAACGGTACCCTCCGCCTATCAACGGTTTGACGGGGAAATCACTTTACCTGAGCCTGTATTTCCCGGCTTCAGCTTTGACGGCTGGTACGAAGACGAAGATTTTACCGGCGATCCGGTGGATACACTCTACCGTTCCCGGGACGATAAAAAGTTTTACGCCCAATGGGCAGTTGCTGATCCGGCCATACTGGATTTAACGGTTTTAAACGTCGGAGCAGTCGCGGCCCAGCTGATAAACGATACCGAATATAGCGCCGTATTGCCCAGCGGCTCTTCTTTGCCTTCCGCCGCTTCGCTCAGTATCGAACTTAATTACGGCAGCGACGGCGCCTCTTACGAAATTACCGAAGCGGCGCCTTTCAACGGCTCGGAATGGAACATAGAGGTTGAATACGGTCCGGCTTCCAAAACTTACCAGCTCCACGTGAGCTTAAAACCTTCCGGCGGAGGTGGAGGAGGAGGCGGCGGTGGCGGCTCCACTACTGTAGTAAATCCTTCCCGCTTTACTGTCACTTTCAATACTCAGAACGGTTCCGTCATTCAGCCGGTAACCGTAAACACCGGAAGCCTTTTATCCGCTCCCCCTGAACCGCTCAGAGCCGGATACTTATTTACGGGCTGGTTCATAGACGCGGACGGAACTGACGCGTGGGATTTCGGTAAAAATACGGTTACTAAAGACTTGGTTTTATACGCCGTTTGGAGTACGGAAACGAAACCCGTTCCTGATGATGAAGATGAGGAAAGCGAAGACAACGATGAAACCGGGGGGACTTCGCCGGGAACGCAGGCGCCTCCGTATTCTCCGGAATACAACCCTGCCGCCCCTTACATGTCAGGATACCCGGACGGAACCTTCGCGCCTGAACAGGGCATGACCAGAGCGGAAATCGCGGTAATATTCTGGCATTTAATGGGGAACGCACAACAACCGCTGGAACCTGCCGCTTCATTTACGGATGTTTTTCCCGGCGACTGGTATTATGAGGCGGTAACCGCTATGAAAAATAACCGGATTATAAACGGTTATCCGGACCATACTTACAATCCCGGCCAAATCGCTACCAGAGCGGAATTTTCCATTATGGTCAGTAATTTTTTCCACTTGGAGCCAGCCGGTGATGAAGTCCTATTCCCTGACGTGCCCGCTGACTACTGGGGAGCGCCGTACATAAACAGCGTCGCCGGCCAAAAATGGTTCCGAGGTTTTGACGACGGATTGTTTTATCCTAGCTTGGATTTAACCAGAGCCCAGGCCGCCGTCATAATGAATCGCGCGCTGAACAGACCGGTGACAGCGGAAATTCCGTCTGACGCGCCTCATTTTACTGATTTAGACAGCAGTAACTGGGCTTATTATGATATAATCGCGGCGACCACCAGTCATTACGCCGTTAACAAAAATTAACTTATATGTTTATATATTCATAAATTTGTCCATTTAATGTTAGATTATTATTTTGTTGCGTTTTTGCTATATTTGCTGTTAAAATAGAGTAGGTTAATAATAAAAAGGTCTGAATATGACTTAATGGCTAATGTCAGAGCAATAGTTCATAAAGCGGCAGTCGGAACGCGGAAAAACGGGTGGTTTGCCAATGTCCTGTAAATAACCGCCGCGGAATCAGATTTATTTTATGGGGCTTCGCCTGAAACCGCGCGCTTGGTAGCGCGTTTAATAAGGTCTTGCAGTCTTGTGTACATCAACGGAGTACAAGGCGTGGCGCTGAGCGTCGGAAGGGTTGGGTTTCTTTCCCTTCTGGCCTTTAAAGTTGCCCATTGTGTTTTATTGATGTCAAGGCTTGGATGAATAAAAAATACAGTATGGGAGGAATTCTTTTGCCACACAATAATTATCTTTATCAGACACGCGACATGAAGTTCCAAATCAAAGAATGGCTGGACATGGAGCAACTTTTAGCCAGCGACGGGTACAAAGATTATTATGGTGTTGACGACATCGACAGTTTCATGGATGTCAACGCCAAAATATGTAAGGACGTACTCTGTCCGGCTAACAAAGACGCCGATGAGATCGGCATGAAGTATGTGGGCGGAAATGAAAACGCCGTAGTCAGTCCTGAAAGTTTCAAACAAGCCTATAATACCGTTGTTGAAGCCGGACTTGGCCCGCAATTCGGCGATCGCCAGTCCGAAGGTAAAATGCCGTTATGCTGGTACGCTCCGATTTTGGAACAACAGGTTGGCGCTTCTCCGGCTATTATCATGCTATGGTGTCTGACTCAGGGCGCTACTACCGTGTTGCAGTTCGAAGGAACCGAAAAGCAGAAAGAACTTTATCTGCCTAAACTATATTCCGGCGAATGGGGCGGAACCATGGGCCTGACCGAACCGGGAGCCGGTTCCGAAGTAGGGAACTGTTCCACTAAGGCTTTTGCTACCGATACCCCCGGCCTCTACAAAATCAAAGGCACCAAATGCTTCATCACTTCCGGAGACCATGACTGTGCTGAAAACATTATCCATTTAGTTCTGGCAAAAACCGAAGGCGCCGCTGAAGGTACCGCCGGCATTTCCCTGTTCATCGTACCCAAATTCTGGGTAGCCGACGACGGTTCCGTAGGGGCCTGGAACGACGTTACCACTGTCGGTATTGAACATAAGATGGGTATTCATGGTTCTTCCACCTGTACTCTGGCTTTCGGCGAAAACAACGAATGTTTGGGCTGGCTGGTCGGAGACGCTTTCCCGGTTGACGGAAAAGGCAAAGGTATCAAACAGATGTTCCGTTTCATGAACGAAGAACGTATCAACACCGGCTTATTCTCTCTGGGCGTAATCGGCGCCGCTTATTACGCGGCTCTGGATTATACCAAAATCCGTGTACAGGGCAGAAAATCCACTGACCCCAAAGGACCGCAGGTTCGGATTATCGAGCATGAAGACGTGCGCCGTATGCTGATGTATCAGAAGGCTTCCCTGGAAGCATCCCGGGCGCTGCTCTATTCATCTTATTACTATATCGATCTTTCCCACGAAGCCAACGACGCGGCTTTAAGAGACCACGCCGAGGATATGGCTCAGATAAATATTCCCCTCTGCAAAGCGTACGTTTCCGATACGGCATGGTCTTCCACCTCGGAATCCATCCAGTGTCACGGCGGCTACGGCTTCATAGAGGAATACGCGGCGGCTTCTCTGGCCCGCGACTGCAAAATTTACTCCCTGTGGGAAGGTACCAACTTTATTCAGGCTCAGGACCTCACCGGACGTAAATTCTCCATGAAAGACGGCGCTCCTTTCAAAAAATGGCTGGCGGAAATCGCGGACTTCGTTTCCGGCAAAAAAACCGATGAATTCGCCGGCGAATTTGCTCTGTTAGCAGAAGCGCTCGATTCCTATAAAACTATCCTGGCTAAAAATGATGAATGGCAAGCTAATAATAAACCCCTCAAACAATTATTCGCTACCCGTACTTTACACGCTTCAGCGAGAATTTATTGCGGCAAGCTGATCCTTGACCAGGCGCTTCTGGCCTCCAAAAAATTAGCCGAGCTGGGTCAGGACCATTTTGACGCTAACTTCTACAAGAGCAAAATAGCTACCGCCAAATTCTATGTCAACAACATTGTGCCCGATATTTTCGGAATTGCCAAAGCGCTTCAGGTTGCTGACGATTCTTCTATCGCTATCGCTGAAGAACTGTTCGTATAGTTTTTTAGTACGGCTTTTCGGCACAGGCTTTATTTAAATAGAAACAGAACAAATGAACCTCCTTTTCCCAGGAGGTTCATTTTTATTCGCGCCCGGGTGGGCAAAAAATTGAAACCGGCGAGAGAAGGCAAAAAAACGGTAAAAAACATACCATGCAAGCAGTAAAATTGATGGTAAAATAGAACAAGACAAGATGTTTTTGCTGATTTTTACACACGGCAAAGCTAAGGGTGTGCATTTTCCGTTTTTTCCCGAAACAGTCAGCG
>JAISWS010000081.1 GCA_031270725.1 Syntrophomonadaceae bacterium
CTATGGGTTGCGTCGCCTGCCACAGCCTGCGGAAAACTTTCGGCTATCACGCGTGGCGGGCCGGCGTACCGCCGGTTATGCTGATGGATATTTATAACCATTCGTCTTTTGAGATTACCCGGCGTTACCTCGGCATTTCACAGGACGACCGGGATAAGGTCTATCTCGCTATGGCCTTGTTTTAACTCATTGAAAAACAGAATAGCGAAGACAGGTAAGCCGCCCTCAAAGCGGGGATTTTTTGATAGTTATCACAAATGGATAGATATATACAGTATAGTGTGGCAAGATGAAATAATGGCCACAATATATAGCATGGAGATGTTGCCTGCCTATCCAAAGATAAAAACTCTCTTTTTTTGTTGAGCGTAAAATTTATTATTACAATCAGAGCTGTCACGAATTATTGTGGGGAACCCGCAATAAATAATCCCGTAGCGCTGTTTTTATAAAATCTTATTTATTATTTTATTAAATAAAGCTAAATTATATTTTTTATTTTACGAAATATATAATAAGAGTTTTGTGTCAATAAAGCGTATCCCATAATAAAGGCGACGGCGGCTTATAAAAAATTGCCAGTACCGCTGTGGTTGTTTTGTGATTTTGTACGGGAGCTTGGTAAATGAAAAAAGAATTTTTAATTTTTATAGTTTTGATAAGCGTAGCTGCTATTATTTCCGGCGCTACTATGGCTTTGGCGAGCAATTTTTCAATTATAAATGAATATGTACAAAGAGAAGCGGAGACAAATATTCCGCCAGATGAAAATACCGGCAATCTGAACGTATCTGAAAAAGCAGTGCCCGAACCTGCGGTTTCAAGGCTTTCAATCAACTATAACGATGATTCCGATCAAATATTGACGCCATATGAACAAGAAGAAATAATGAGCATGTTACAGCGTTTAGGCGCTAATGTGAGCAATGACTTTTTCTCCGATATCCAGACCTATCAAAGTCAGAATTCTTTATCAAGCAGTGGCTTGCTTACTAATGAAACTTTGGAATTAATTGTAAAACAAATGGCTGAACAACAGCTGGCCAGCAACGGCTATTTATACTAAACATATGCTTAGGCCGCATTTCACGCAGCCGAATGTTACTGTAATTTAACTATGCCTTGATATATGCATCCGCGCAAAGTATCAATAGTTATAAGCTGGTTGTTCTGTAAAATTTTTACCGCGTTTTTGGCCCCTACAATTACGGGGATATTGGCATTAAGCCCTAAAACAGCAGCATCAGAAGTTAAGCCCCCTTCTTCCGCCACTAAAGCTTTTACCATCGGCAGGTAACGGACAAAGTCAGCATTAGCGCTGACTGTTACTATTATATCGCCTTGTGCCACTTTTTTTAAATCTTCCGCGTTATCAATTATTCTCACTTTTCCACTGACCGATTCTGTCCCTATCCCGGCGCCGTGAAGCAATACTTCAGCCACTACCTGAACTTTCATCATATTGGTAGCTCCTGAAACGGAGGCCGGCATACCGGCAGACAAAACTATTTTCTCGCCAATTTCAACATACCCTAAATTTAAGGCGCGCTGAACCGCGTCATCAAAAAAACCTTCGCCGTTTTGGTGGTCTGAGATAAGAACAGGATATACTCCCCAAACTATAGTTAACTTGTTAACGCTTCCTTCTTTCGGAGTGGCAGCTATAACAGCTGCTTCAGGGCGGTATTTTGACAACATCCTGGAAGTATAGCCGCTGTTCGTTATACTGATAATAGTATCTATGTCTAAACTCAAAGCCGTAGAGCAACAAGCATAACTGATAGCGTCAGTTATAGAAATGTTTCCCTTAACATGTTTTTTTCGTAATGTATCTTCATAAGGAAAAGACTCTTCAACGCGTTCGGCTATACGGGACATAGTCCGAATCACTTCCACCGGGTATTTTCCCGCCGCCGTTTCACCAGACAACATAACAGCGTCGGCGCTTTCAAAAACAGCGGTAGCTATATCAGAGACTTCCGCTCTGGTCGGGCGCGGATTCGTTATCATCGATTCCAGCATTTGCGTGGCCACAATAACCGCTTTTCCCGCCTGTGAACATTTCCGCACAATTTTTTTCTGAACCAGGGGAACTTCTTCAGCGGGTATTTCCACTCCCAAATCACCGCGTGCCACCATAATCCCATCGGCGACCTTTATAATATCGTCCAGATTATCTACACCCTGGCGGTTTTCGATTTTAGCGATAATATCTATGTCAGCCCCCCTGTTTTCCAGCAGCTTTCTTATTTCTAAAACATCCTGCGCCCGGCGCACAAAAGACGCGGCAATAAAATCCACACGCTGCTCAATGCCAAACAGAATATCTTCCTCATCCTGTTCGCTCATAAACGGCATGTTCAAAACCATCTCCGGAAGGTTTATCCCTTTGTGCTCACCTAATTCGCCCCCGTTTGTGACCCGGCACACAATATCGGTTTCAGTAACCCGCTCAACCGTAAGGCTTATCAAGCCGTCATCTATTAAAACAATATTACCCGGCTTAACATCATTTATCAGCTGCTTGTAAGTAATGCTGGCTTTTGTCTTATCACCCGCGACCGGAAGAACAGTTAAACTAAATTTCATCCCTTTTTGCAAAATTACCCGGCCGTTTTTTAAAGCGCCGGTACGAATTTCAGGTCCTCTGGTGTCCATCATTAAACCAATGTTTTTTTCCATTTTAGCGGCAGCTTTGCGCACGGAAGCAATTTTTTCAGCGTGTTCGCCGTGCCCGCCGTGCGAAAAATTAAACCGGGCTACGTTCATGCCGGCTTCTATCATTTGTTCCAGTACCTCCACATCCGCACTGGCCGGCCCAATGGTCGCTACAATTTTCGTTTTCCTCATCCGCACTTATTTTTCCCCTTTCCCTAATTTAAGTATTAAGTAGACAATACGCGGGCTAAAGCAACCAGGTCATTTCTAACCTGCCTGTTTTTGTTCAGCGCCCCTTCCAGGGAAACACCTTCAATATTGTGGCAATCGCCCGCCATCATTACATTTCTTTTCCCTTCACTTATGTTATCCACTGCGGCTTTACCCATAGCCGAAGCTAAAATTCGGTCTGCCGCCGAAGGCGTTCCTCCCCTCTGGATATGGCCTAAAATTATAACTTTCACATCCATTCCGGTTTGCTCAGCCAGAATTTCTTTAATTTCATAAGTTGAACCCGCGCCTTCAGCCACTAAGACAATGCTGTATAATTTCCCGCGTTTAGCCCCTTGTTTAATTTTATTTACTACTTCCCGCAAATCATTATTTATTTCCGGAATTAAAATCGATTCCGCTCCTCCGGCTACTCCGGCGCTTAAAGCGATTTCGCCGCAATGCCGGCCCATGACTTCAATTATAAAAACCCTGCCATGGCTGGAAGCAGTATCTCTTATTCTGTTTATAGCATCCGCAACAGTGTTTACAGCCGTATCAAAGCCGATAGAAGTGGTTTCCGCAATATCATTATCAATAGTAGCAGGTATACCGATTACATTTACCCCTAATTTGGAGATTTCCCATCCTCCGGTTAGGCTTCCATTACCACCGATAATGGCCAGGTTGTCTATTCCTGCCCGCTGCAGGTTACGGTAAGCGGTAACGCGCCCTTTTATTTCCATAAATTCCTCCGACCTGGAAGTTTTTAAAACCGTGCCGCCTCTATGGATAATATCAGCTACCGAACCCAGATTCATAGCTTGCCAATCTCCTTGTATCAGCCCTTGCAGCCCACGCATGACGCCAAAAACCTGAAAACCTGAATATATCCCCGCTCTGACGACCGCCCGAATAGCGGCGTTCATCCCTGGTGCATCGCCCCCGCTGGTTAATACCGCTATTTTACGCAAAAACTTTACCTCCTAATAAAAAAAGCCTAGGAAAAATATATTATATTTTTCTCCAGGCTGATTATATTAATGCACTTTCCAAAACAAAATATAAAACTTTTTGCTTCCGCATTCTCTTTTTATAAACTACAGGCGTTTGCGGTTTTTCTTTTTCATAAAGGTGTCTCTAATAAACCGGCCTAAGCATACCAGACATTGTTTTTTCCGCACAATTTTATTAAAGCGTGTTTTAGAGCCAAACAGGGGTTGGCTTTAAAACGTTCGTCCAGAACAACCGCGTTTTTATTGGGCAGATTAACCACCACTTCCGATTCACCTTTGTATTGAGCTAAAATATGTAAAACCTTTCCCTGAATATGACCGTCTTCATTATCTGCTCCAATACGTATAAACACTTTGCTTACAGCCTCAGGCGCCGCCATTATTTTTTTCAGCACTAATTTGGGGTTCTCGTCCTGCAAATCGTAAATACCCTCTACGACAGCAACAGATTCCGCCTGAATCAGCGACCCAAACCGCCTTAAAACCTGAGGAAAAACTATCACATCTAATTTACCGGTAAAGTCCTCTAATTTAAATTGAGCATAAGCCTCCCCTTTTTTACTGATTTTGCGGTTCAGGTTCAGAACCATGCCCGCCAGCCTGATATACTGGCTGTCATTACTGCTGCTCAGGTTTTCAACAGCATGCGTTATTAAAAGCGGCCAGGATTCTTTAATCCGCTCCAAAGGGCTGCCGGAAATATAAAATCCTAAAACTTCTTTTTCCCGGTTAAGCTTTTCCTGTGCCGGAAATTCGCCTTTGATTTTTACAACCGGTTCTTCCAGCGTTAATTCCTCGGCGCCGAACAAAGATACCTGCCCGCTCTGTTCTTCCTGTTTTTTCAAAATGGCTATGTCCAAGCACTTATCCATGATTGACAATCCTTCTTTACGGGTAATTCCCAGTTCGTCAAAACATCCGGCGACAATAATATTTTCCATCATTCTCCTGTTTATCTGCCCGGTATCAATGCGGCAGCAAAAGTCAAAAACCGAGAGAAAGGCGCCCTGTTTTCTTAATTGCACTATGCTTTTCACAGCATTATACCCTACATTTTTAATGGCCCCCAACCCAAAACGGATATCGGCTCCAACGGCGGTAAAGTTTTCGTAGCTTTCGTTGATCGAAGGCGGCAAAATTTTGATTCCCAAACGCTGGCACTCTTTCAGATAATAAACTATCCGGTCCTGATTATCGATAACGCTGCTTAAAAAAGCGCACATGTATTCAGTTGGAAAATGGGCTTTCAAGTAAGCGGTCTGAAAAGAAATCAGCGCATACGCGGCGGAGTGTGATTTATTAAAACCGTACCCGGCAAAACTTTCCATCAAATCGAATAAACGGCCGGCAATATCCGCGTTTACCTGACGCTCCATTGCTCCGCTTATGAAATGGTCTCGCTGCGCTATAATTTCCTGCGGCTTTTTTTTGCCCATAGCCCGCCGTAAACCATCAGCCTCGCCCATGGTAAATCCGGCTATTTGCCCGGCTATTTGCATTACCTGCTCCTGGTAAAGTATAACCCCATAAGTTTCCTTTAAAATATTTTCTAAACTGGGGTGTAGATATTCAATGGGCTGGCGTCCATGTTTGCGGTTTATAAAATCCTCTACCATTCCGCTTCCTAAAGGCCCCGGCCTGTATAAAGCAATCACCGCCACAATGTCCTCGAACCGGTTAGGCTCTATTTCGGCCAAAATCCTCCGCAAGCCATCGCTTTCCAGCTGAAATACTCCTATAGTCTTTCCTGACGATAACAGCTTATACACTTTTTTATCATCCAGCTCCAAATTGTCTAAATCTATCTTAATCCCCCTGATTCTGGCAATTATATCAACCGCGTCATGCAAAACCGTCAAAGTGCGAAGCCCTAAAATATCCATTTTCAGGAGCCCTATTTCTTCAACCGTTTCCTTAGTGTACTGGGTTATAACATGTCCGTCGCTGGTTTTTTGCAAAGGCAGCACCCGCTGCAATTCTTCGCTGCCGATTACCACGCCTGCCGCGTGCATGGAAGCATGGCGCGGCATTCCTTCAATAGCCCTGGCAACATCAATGATACGTTTCGTTTGATAGTCGGTCTCATACGCCTGTATCAAATCCGGGACAACTTCTAAAGCACGTTCAATAGTCACTCCTATTGCGGCCGGTATCATCTTGGCAATACGGTCCACTGCCGAATACGAAACGTCCAAAGCCCGGCCCACATCTTTTATAGCCGCCCGCGCCGCCATGGTTCCAAATGTTATAATCTGGGCTACATTTTCAGCTCCATATTTTTCCACAATATAATTAATAATGCGATCGCGGTTTACAAAACAAAAATCCACGTCAATGTCAGGAAGAGACACCCTTTCAGGATTTAAAAACCTTTCAAAAATCAATCCGTATTGCAAAGGGTTTAAACTGGTTATCCCTAAAACATAAGAAACCAGACTGCCAGCTGCGGAACCTCTGCCAGGCCCTACCGGAATATGATTTTTTCTGGCCCAGGTGATCAGATCGGCTACAATTAAAAAATATCCGGCAAACCCCATTTCGGTAATGATCTTCATTTCATATTCTAATCTCCGTCTGGCTTCCGCTTTATCGTCAGGATATTTTTCCCTGTAACGCGCATAAACCAGGTCTTTAAAATACCTTTCCGGATCCTGCCCCGAAGGGA
Organism: Syntrophomonadaceae bacterium; assembly: GCA_031270725.1. Classification (GTDB taxonomy): domain Bacteria; phylum Bacillota; class Syntrophomonadia; order Syntrophomonadales; family Syntrophomonadaceae; genus JAISDD01. The sequence continues at coordinate 6,550 of JAISWS010000081.1, forward strand.
CGGTAAATTGAGGCAGTAAAAATTCTTCAAAATTGAATTCGACATTACACCGCCCGGCGATTTTCAAAGTATTGTCCAAAGCATCCAAAGCATAAGGGAATAATTCTTCCATTTCTGCGCGGCTTTTCATATAAAAATGATTTCCGGGGAAACGCATGCGCTTTTCATCAGTTACTACCGAACCGGTCTGGATACAGAGCAATATATCGTGTACTTCCGCGTCAGCCGCGTTCAGATAATGAAGGTCATTGCTGGCAGCCAAAGGTATCCCTAATTCCTGGCTTATTTTCACCAAGCCTTCGCATACCTTTTTTTCTTCCGGAAGATAATGATCTTGCAGCTCCAGATAATAATTATCGTGGCCAAACAAATCTTCATAATAAGAAGCGACTTTCAAAGCTCCCGTGTAATCATCAGCCAGTAATTTTTGGGGTACTTCTCCCGCTATGCACGCCGATAAAGCAATCAGCCCTTTATGATACTCTTCCAGCAACTGCCGGTCAACACGCGGTTTATAATAAAATCCCTCCAGAAAAGAGCGGCTTACCAACTGAATCAGGTTGCTGTACCCTTCCTGGTTTTTGCACAGAAGGATCAAATGGTACATGGCATCGTCTATCCGGGCTTCCTTATCAAAACGGCTGCGCGGAGCGACATAAACTTCACAGCCTATAATCGGCTTTACTCCGCCGCGTTTCGCCGCTTTATAAAAATCAATCGCTCCATACAAAACACCGTGGTCGGTAATTGCCAGCGCGGGCATACCTAATTCGCGGGCTTTATCCACCAATTTGTTTATCCGGCTCGCTCCATCCAGCAAGCTATACTCCGTATGAGTGTGCAGATGTACAAAACTTTTCCCCATAATTTTCTCCTGTATGTAAAAGGACATTTCCATAAAACTTTATGCACCATTAGTAATGCAACATCAGGTAATGTCCGTCTGTACCAATGTTATACCCTGTTTCTCTCTTTTAATCGCCGGGCTACTATGCCGCCTACCTGTCCGCAAATTTTATTGCTCAACGCTCCCCAGCCTTTATCCTGAACCAGATCCCAGATCCCTAATTCTTCAGCAACTTCCGCTTTCAGTAAATCCCGTTCAGTTAAAAGTTTAGTTTTTTTGGCCGCCATTCGTTTAACTCCTTCACTCAATTACTTAGGGAAACCTCTAATAACCACCGCCGCATATCTTCGGCGCGCCGTCAGTTATTTAGGGTATTTGTTGCGTAAAAAGTCGTACAACTCCCTTAAATCCCCATACCAATCAGGTATAAAACCTTTATCCCTTTCAATAAGCATATCTTCCACCAAAAAAGTTTTCATGCCAGCAGAACCGGCAACTAAATCCTCCCCGGAATCATTTCCGATCATCAGACAACGCTGGGGGCTTACTTTTAGGATATCGGCAATCTCTAAATAATATTCAGGAAAAGGTTTGCAATAATGCATGACTTCATAGGAGGTAATCAAATCAAACGAGTACCTGTCAACTCCTGCCCAGCGTAACCGTTCAGCTATGGCTTGCAGCGGGAAAACAGCATTGGTAGCAATCGCTACTTTGGTGCCTTTTTTAAAAGCCTCCGCCACAATTTCAGATGCTATGGCAAATGTACGGCACCTGGACTGTAATTTAGGAAAACAACAATCATAAAAATGGCTGAAAAATTTCTGCCTGTCCGCAAATTTATCATTCGCGTGCCTGGAAAAAGCATCCCAGAATACTTCTTCGTTGGTAGCGGTACCATCTTGGCTGTTCATCATTATATCGGTTGAAGCAATTACCTGGGCCACCAGGTCTTTCCCCGGCAGTCCCTGAGTATCAGCCGTATAAATCATTTCCTGAAAATAATAATTCAAAAAAACATCTATATCTAAATTCAATAAAGTTCCATCCAAGTCGAACAATATAGCGTCAAACAATTTTACTTACCACCTTTAAACTCACTGGCCGACAAAAAAGCTTTTACCGTATCCATGCCACTTACGTAATACGCCAGCCTTAAAGCCTCTTTAATTTCCTGTTCACTAGCTCCTGCCGCTCTGGCTTGTTCAGCCACCGCTCCAACTCCTTCGCCCGCTCCTTTAGCGGCGTCTAAAGCTAATACTATAAGATGAACCGTTTTTTTATCGAGCGCTTCCGGCTGCATAGCTTTTTCTATTACCTGGGCTACCAGTCCGGCAAAATCAGGATCCATTTTTTTATATTCCTCCGCAAACCACGGTAAAACGCTCTTCATTTTGTTAAAATCTCCCATATATAAACATTCTGCTATATTAATATTATAGTGGAAAAAAAACCATTGTAAAAGATTATTCCTATACTAAAACTAACGCTGTATACTAACTATTTTTTATTAACTAAAGAAGGAATATTTGGAAAATAATAGAATACATTATTATCTTTTAAACGACTGAAAGGTGGAGGCTGTATGTTTTTTACATTTTTAAACAAAAGTCAGGTGTCTTTTGTTGATCCTTCTTTACTTATTTCTTATTCTCCCCCAAAGGTTTTATACTATTTTTATAACCGCACGCTTTTTATAAGCACGGATTTTTACGATTCATTATCGCAGATAGTCCCTGAACAGGAACTTTTTACAGAGGCTCAAAAAAACTGGCTTGATTTTATAAATATTGAATTAAACGCTTTTGCCGACATTCGTTTACTGCGTGAGAATGAATATCTGCATACTTTAGGCCCTTATTATTACACGCCTACTCAAACCAGGATATACTTCACCAAAACTAAACCTTCTTCGGAGGAAAGCTTATGCGCTCAAGATTTGGAAATTTTGGAAAACTTGGAAGTAATCAATCCTTTAGACCCTATATTAAAGGTAACCGCCAGAAAAACAAATAAAAAAACCGGCCGCACCCGTGAAGAATTAATTCAGGATATAAATTTTTGTTTAGCGGCGTTTGAAGAAAGCGCCCGCCTTAATAAACAGTTAAATTATTTTAATAAATTTCTGGAAACCAGAACCGCGGTACTGCGAAACAAAGAATTTCATTTAGCCGAACCGGACAATATACCGCTCAAACCCGAAAAAGCACAATATGTATCTTCTTCTCCGCCTAAACGAGGTTTTTTAAAACTTATGAAAGCGAAAAGGGATACTGAAACAACAGATAATGGTTTTAATCAAGCCTTAAAAGTTTATTACATACGCTATCGTGAGCACGAGAAAGCCTGTGAGCGCTATAAAGCCGTTTTAGAAAATTGGCGGGAAATAAAATATTCATTTGCCACCCTTTGCCAAAAAGAAGCTGAAGGAGTAAAAAAAAATATCAAGAATCTCCAGGAACAACTCCAAAAGTGCAATATTATTTTGCAAAAATCAACCATACATCAAAAATACCAGGACCAGCAGATTTTGCTGGCATTTAAAGGATATTTGGAAACAGGGCGCGCTTGCGATATTCCATCGTGTATGAATATTTTTGAGGAAGAAAGCCTGTGGAATGAAATAAAGGCCGGCCAGGAGCGGATAGAAAATACTATATACTTCTTGCAGAACGACAACGAAAATGTCCGTTTAGCTCAAAAACATATTAAAAACTTACTGGAAGAAAGAAACTTCAGCGAAATGGTGAAAGCTTAGATAATAACACGCTATACGCCGTCATATTTTTAATAAATAATAAGCAAAGGTTTGGCTTTCGCCCCCAGTATTACCGGATATGCCGGCCTAGCGTTAATAAGCGGAAACATTTCATGTATACATATTTAATTTTAAAGAACATACGTATATAGCATTAGCACCACCAGCCAACTAATTGTTATTAGCCCTTTTGGGTCAATCCGGCCAACTAAACGCAATTTATATTGAAGCGTCTTCACCATATTCCGGGCGTTTTAAGTATCATGGCAAGGATATGCTTTTCTTATTCTATTACAACAAATCCACCTACTGCCAACCCATCACCAGTAGTGCAAGGAACTATTTTGGCATCCGTGCCTTTATGAATATTTGCTATGTTTTTGGCATCACGGCTGATAATGCTTTTCCAAGCCAAAGCTAACAGAAAATCAAGGCCGGCTTGAGCGTAATGAACGTCGACAATATTTTCCCGCGCTATTGGCAATCATATTATTTTTCTGCCAGTTTTGCAATAGCGGTAAGTTACAGTTTCCATATAAACTTGGATTTATTTTTCAGGTTTTGCCGATATATAAAATATGGCAAACGGATTTAATATTGGCAATATTGAACAAAAATCGAACAGAAAAAGTATGCTACGGTTATTTTTTCCGCGTAAGCGCTCCAGTAATAATTACGATACCTACGCTTTCAGCGGGCTTCGCAATAATTCATCGGCGGGCGGCAAGCAAAAAAATCCAGAACCTTTCCCGATGAGCGTTTTGCTTTTGAAAATAATGAAACGGAATCAATAAAAACTTTTTTTACTTTTATCAATCTATATTCTTCATTTCCAAAATACTTAATTGTTCTATAGTCTTTTGTGGCAACAATTACAAACTTAACTTGTAATCCTAAAAAAATCTATTTCATCGTTAAGTTTTAAATACCAAGTGTCAAATATAAAATCCAGAACAACTTCCCCCGAAGCTTTTCCCAGTCTCAGGATATATAATCGCCAAGAAGATCCGGTTGTTTGTATCATGTGTACAACTAGAATGTCATGATCCGGATACTGGCTTTTTAAATCAGCCAAGGTATTATCATTTATGGCAATACCGTTGATACCAATACCATCGAATAAGAAAAACATTATAGCTAAGCACACCATGGCAAGCATTATTAACAATATTAACAATTTTTTTCATTTGCCCGGCCTCATTAGCTCGCGCTTCGGCCATGTGTATTCCCGCAGCCCCGAAAACAGCGGCGCTATTTATTCCCATTGCGTGTCTGTCAGGTAGCTAGGGTACGCCTGTTTACGCTTCTTGTTTTCTCTCATGTTCTAAATTATATCATCTTCTTACTGTGTATACGGATTCTTAATCGCGGATTAGTATTAGAATAGAAGCCGGTAGTTGATTTATAATGTTAAAATAAAATCAGGGTAACGGGAGGAAAATATGAAAAAAATTATAGTCGCGGGAGCTGGGCCGGCAGGCATGATGGCGGCTATAACCGCCGCTTCAGATGATACTGAAGTTTTATTATGGGAAAAGAAAGACCGAGTGGGCATAAAGTTAAGCGTCACCGGTAAAGGGCGCTGCAATTTGACTACAGCGGCGCCGCAGGAAGAATTAATAAAAGGGTTTCGCAAAAATGGACGCTTTCTTTTCAGCGCCTTTTATGAATTTTCCAATCAGGATTTGGTCTCGTTTTTTAACCGGCACGGACTGGATACGAAGGTGGAAAGAGGGTTGCGGGTATTTCCCCGCTCAGATAAAGCTCAGGATGTAGTGGATACATTATATGGAATAATTAAAGAAAAACGGATAAAAGTGTTTCTTTCTTCCCCGGTCGAAAACTTATTGGTTTATAAGGGGCATATCAAAGGTATTCGCACTGCTAAAGGGGATTTTTACGCGGACGCGGTGGTAGTGACTACCGGAGGGATGTCTTATCCGGGCACCGGCTCAACCGGCGACGGGTATCTTTGGGCGTCGCGGTCCGGACATAAATTAGTTGAACCCCATCCGGGACTGATACCCTTGATTGCCCGGGAAAAATGGGTTTCAGCTTTAGCCGGGCTGAGCCTGAAAAATGTCAGAGCCGCTGCTTATACTAAAGCCGGGAAAAAAATTAACAGCGAATTCGGGGAAATGATTTTTACGCATTTTGGTATTTCCGGGCCGATAATTTTAACCATGAGTACTGACGTGGGGGAGTATATTAATGAAACGCGCGAAAATGTCAGAGTTAAACTGGACATTAAACCGGCTTTGAGTGAAGAGCGGTTAGACCTCCGGCTGCAGAGAGATTTCGAGAAATACGCCAATAAGCAGCTGAAGAACGCTTTGAGGGATTTGCTTCCGCAGGGACTGATTCCTGTTATCGTTGAATTATCGGGTGTGGAGCCTGATGCGGTATGTAATCAGATTAAACGTCAGGAAAGACGTGCTTTAGTAAGGCTTTTAAAACAGCTGCCGATTACCGTTACCGGCACCCGCCCCATCGAAGAAGCGATCGTAACTGTGGGAGGAGTTGATTTAAAAAATGTAAATCCTAAGACAATGGAATCAAAAATTGTCAAGGGGCTGTATTTTGCCGGTGAAGTATTGGATGTAGAAGGGTATACCGGAGGATATAATCTTCAGGCGGCATTTTCCACCGGGTATCTGGCAGGTAAATATGCCGTCCGGTAACAGTTATCCCAACATTACGTCCAACAGCATCATGACGGAAAACCCGGCAATAATTCCCATAGTGGAAAAATAAGGATAGGCTTCTTTATTAGTCTGACATTCCGGAATTAATTCGTGAACCGCCACCAATATCATTGCGCCGGCGGCGAAAGAAAGAGCGAACGGCAGTATGCCTTCAATGTAAATTACTAATAAAGCTCCTAATACTCCGGTGACAGGTTCGACTATTCCGGAAGCCTGACCGAACATGAAGCTCTTGAAACGGGAATACCCTTCTCTTCTCAGAGGAATGGATACGGCCGCTCCTTCCGGAAAGTTTTGCAGGCCGATTCCCACAGCCACTGACGCCGCCGCCATCATTGATTCGGTAGTGAAGCCGTTGTACAAGGAGCCAAAAGCCACTCCAACGGCCAACCCTTCAGGGATATTGTGCAGAGTTATGGAAAAAAACAGCATTAATATCCTGCGCAGTCTCAGATTAGGAGTTTCCGTGCTATTTTCGCCAACTTTTTTTTGAGCGTACAATACGATCTTGTCGGACATCCAAATAAAGGCAGCGCCGCTTATAAATCCCGCGGTTACTACCAGCCAGGCGGGTGAGGATAAAAATGCCCCAGCCCGTTCGACGGCCGGTTGCAGTAAAGACCAAAAACTGGCGGCGATCATTACTCCGGCGGCAAATCCTAACATGGTATTTAAAATATTAATATCGTTTTTTTTGAAAAAGACGACGGTAGCCGCGCCCAAAGCGGTTAGTATCCAGGTTCCAGTTGTTGCCAAAAAAGCCAGCAGCACCACATTTGTATACACCGTATCCCTCCCAACGACTTATTATATTAAATATTTAAGCGATGTGTGCGGCAAAGATACAAACGCCGCTGAAGTAAAAAGCGTAAGCGTAAAAAAGGGGGTTCCAATGTTGATCGATTTTGAACGCTTGCCGTCATTGCGAGCAAAGCGCGGCAATCCCCAAATATAGATTATTTCGTTGTTTCACCCCTCGCAATGACAAACTTTTTGACTTGTCTCCGCTAACATTGGAAAAAGCATAAGAAATATGAGTTTAAAAAGGGCTTCAGAATACAAAAATTTATAAAAAGTTCTTAAATTTATACTGAATGAGTATTATAGAACAGAAGTGTATAATTGCCGGGAGGGTTTATGAAAATGATATTGGTTATCCGCAATTGGAGGAGGAAGATTACAGCCGGGTTCATTGTGCTGGCGCTACTTACTGTATGCGGAATGGCCGCGCCGAAAATTATGGGTTTCGGTGACCGGCCCGCTCCGGTAATAAATACCTGGCTGAAAGATGAAGAAAATCCCAGAGGCAACCCGATGAGGGTTGAAAATAACGACGCGCCCCAAAGCAAATTTGCTCGGGCGCTGGACAATTTTGTAACGGTTATTCAAGGATTTTACAATCAGGAATAAAGGAAGAAAGAGGGGCTTTGTCAAAATAAACATTTAATAGCGGAGGGTAGCCCTGTGGATGTTTATATTAAAGCTTTCCTTAATTATCTTAATTTTGAAAAAGGACTCAGCCCCAACACTCAAGCTGCTTACCGAAGGGATCTGGAAAAATTAAGCCGTTTTCTGACCGGCAATCAATTACCGTCGCAGCCGGATAAAATTGAAAAACATATTATTATGTCTTTTTTAAATTGGCAGCTGGAGCGGACGGCCAATTATGCTACGGTAGCCAGAAATATGTCCAGTATAAGAAGTTTTTATAAATTTCTTATTCTGGAGGGATATTGCGATAGCAGCCCCACTGATAACCTGGATACTCCCAGAATAAAACGCAAACTGCCGCAAATCCTTACTGTTTCTGAGGTGGACGCGCTTATGAATCAGCCTCGGGTAATCACCCCTTTGGGATTGAGGGACCGGGCTATGCTGGAGCTGTTGTACGGAACCGGCTTGCGGATATCGGAATTACTGAATCTGTGTGTGGACGACATAAATAATACGGCAGGATTTTTGCGCTGCTGGGGAAAAGGGCGTAAAGAAAGGATAGTACCCGTAAATCCAACGGCGGGCGAATGGACTATAAGATATATAGGACGGAGCCGGAGTTTTTTATTGAAAAATCCTTTGGAAAGAACGCTGTTTTTGAATGTCCGGGGAAAAGTCATGAGCCGGCAGGGATTTTTTAAAATTTTGGCCGGATATGCCAGACAAGCCGGCATTGATAAAACAGTGACTCCACATATGATGAGACATTCCTTTGCCACTCACTTGCTGGAAAGCGGAGCGGATTTGAGGGCGGTACAGGAAATATTAGGACATGCGGATATTTCTACTACGCAAATATATACTCATTTAACTAAAAGCAGGCTTATAGAGGTGTACAGAAAATACCACCCGCGGGCTTGACATGTGGAAAGCGGGGAAATATGTGAAAAAAAGAGTGGTAATTATAGTTTTGGACAGCGCAGGCGTCGGAGCGGCTCCTGACAGCGCGTTATACGGAGATGAAAAAAGCAATACGCTAGTTAATACCGCCGCTTTTACGGGAGGGCTGTATCTGCCTAATTTGCAGAGCCTAGGGCTGGGGAACATCGAAACGATTGCGGGGGTTGAGCAAGCGGCGGATTCTAAAGCCGCTTACGGCAAAATGCAGGAGCGTTCCAGAGGGAAAGACACCATCACCGGACATTGGGAAATGATGGGCATTGTATTGGAGCAACCTTTCCCAACCTATCCCAAAGGATTTCCCGCGTCACTGATAGCTGAATTTGAAAAAAAGACCGGATTGAAAACTTTAGGCAATAAAGCGGCATCCGGTACTGAAATTATAGAAGAACTAGGAAATGAGCATATCAATACCGGATATCCTATAGTGTATACTTCAGCCGACAGCGTTTTTCAGATTGCGGCTCATGAAAAAGTCATTGCGCCGGAAAAACTTTATAATATTTGCCGTTTGGCCCGAGAAATGCTGCGAGGCGAACATTCTGTGGGACGGGTCATAGCCAGGCCGTTCGCGGGAGAACAGGGGAGCTTTTACAGAACGGGCGGGCGCCGTGATTATTCTTTGCCGCCGCCCGAAAGTATCCTTCAGCTTTTAGATAATGCCGGCCAAAAAGTGGCTGGAGTTGGCAAAATCAATGATATTTTTGCCGGCCGCGGAATTCATGGTTCTTTTGGCAGCAGCGACAACTTGGAAGGCCTGGCTCATACAGCGGCGTTGTTGAAAAGTCAGGACTTTGATGTTATTTTTACCAATTTATTGGATTTTGACCAGAAGTATGGACATCGCAACGACCCTAAAGGCTACGCCGGGGCTTTGGAAGAATTTGACCGGCATATACCGGAAATTATAGAAGTTCTGGCTGATGACGATCTGCTGATAATAACCGCAGATCATGGCTGCGACCCTACCCAGAAACACAGCACCGATCACACCAGGGAATATGTGCCGTTGCTGGTTTATTCGCCGCGGCTGCGGCCGGGAACAGCTTTAGGCTTGCGGGAAACCTTTGCTGATTTGGGCCAGACTGTTGCCGATTATTTTGCCTTGGCCGCGACTGCCTGGCCGGGAAGAAGTTTTTTGCCGCTGTTAAGGGGATTGTGATGAACTTTAAAGATATTATTATTAAAAAACGTGACGGTTTGGAATTAAATCAAGCGGAAATAGAATTTACCGTACGGGGGATAAGCTCCGGAAGTTTACCTGTTTATCAGATAGCGGCCTGGGCAATGGCCGTTTATTTTCAGGGAATGAGCGAAATGGAGACGGAGTTTTTAACCAAATTTATGGCTGCTTCGGGGCAAGTGCTGGATTTATCCCGTGTGGAAGGTATTTGTGTAGATAAACACAGTACCGGCGGGGTTGGGGATAAAACCACCCTGGTGGTAATTCCCCTGGTGGCCGCGGCCGGAGTGCCGGTCGCCAAAATGTCGGGCCGGGGATTAGGCCATACGGGAGGAACTATTGATAAACTGGAATCTATTCCGGGCTTTAAAGTTGATTTGAAGCATGATGAATTTATCGGCCAAATCAACCGGATAAAGGCGGCGGTAATTTCCCAGAGCGGTAATTTAGTACCGGCGGATAAAATACTTTACGCGCTGAGAGATGTTACCGGGACGGTAGAAAGCCGGCCTTTGATCGCCTCCAGTGTAATGAGCAAAAAAATCGCCGCCGGCGCTAAAGGAATGATATTGGATGTAAAAGCAGGCTCCGGAGCTTTTATGAAAAATAAGGATGAGGCGCGCCGGTTAGCTGAATTGATGGTGAAAATCGGCAAAAAACTAAATCGGGAAATGGTCGCGGTTTTAAGCTGTAACGACCAGCCTTTAGGACGGGCTGTCGGTAACGCCCTGGAGGTAAAAGAGGCGCTTGACACTTTAAAAGGCGCGGGACCGGCTGATCTGACGGAATTGAGCGTGATTTTGGCGGCGCACATGCTGATGCTGGGACATAAATTTACAGATTTCGCTGAAGCTGAGGCTTGGGTAAAAAAAGCTATAAAGTCAGGAGCGGGATTTGCGAAATTACAGGATATTGTTTCCGCCCAGGGGGGAAAATTGAGATGGGAAGCTGATGATTATGGCCTGGGTACGGCTGAATGGGTTTTTACGGTTACCGCGGAACAGGAAGGATATGTCAGGAATTTAGACGCGTATGCTTTGGGAAATATTGCTATGAATTTAGGAGCCGGACGCAAAAAAATCGGCGATATTATTGACCACAAAGTAGGGCTGGAAATTTTAGTAAAAAACAATCAGCCGGTCGCAAAAGGGCAAGATATTGCCAAGATTTATGCTTCCTCGGAAACGAGCGGACTGAAAGCTCAAAGATTATTTAGTGATGCTTACACTATAACCGACTCTCCGGCAATGGATGAGCCGTTGATTTGGGATATTATTACGTAAAAACCGTATTCGCAAATCTTTAAACAATGTGCGCAAGTAAGATCTTTTGAGAAGGAAGGGTTATCCATGCAAAAATACGAAAGCAAACAGGCCTTGATTGATGAAATCAGAAAAGCCGCCGAACTCTTTATCAAAGAATTTGACGGCGTATCGGAAACCGATAAGGATGTCCGCTATGATGAAGCAGACCGCACCCCGCAGGAAATCATAGCGTACCAACTTGGGTGGATGGATTTAATCCGGGGCTGGGACAATGACGAACTGGCGGGGAAAGAAGTTGTAACACCCGCCCCCCCGGCTGCAAATGGAACCAAATGGGCGAATTGTACCAGGGTTTCTATGAAAAATACAGCGGTTACTCCTTGAAACAACTGCGCGGAATGTTCACGGCCGCCGTGGACGATACGGCCAAATGGTTTCAAGGTTTCAGCGATGATGAAGTATTCAAACCGGGCGGCAGAAAGTGGGCGGCTTCCACAACGTCGAACTGGCCGATTTGGAAATGGGTACACATCAATACCGTAGCCCCCTTCAAGTCTTTTCGCGGGAAAATCCGCAAATGGAAAAAACTCCATAACGGCAAATAGCCGTGCCGCAAAAGCTCCTCCGGCTCATACATATTGTTTGCCCGGCAACCGGCAGCGTCTCGGCCAGAATAAATGCGTAAGCAACGAAAGGTTGAGCAATCACCGGGAAGCCTATTATTTATATTTAGTTAAGCAAACGCGGGATTGATAATGAAAAAAATCAACCGGTGGGGGCATTTCCGGGTATGATTGTCGGTGCATTGAAGAATGGAAAGCCGACATATAACCGCCGTAGGCGCTGGTGGGGGTGCTTGCCTCGCACCAGTGTTATGCGCGTCATTGAAAAACACCCACTACATTAACGGGGGATAGAGGAATTCGGGTATTTCAGTGTCAATATTCCAGGTGCAGCTTTGGTAAAAGAACTGGATTACTGCGGCATCGTTTCAGGAGGGAATGTTGATAAATCACAGTGTCATTAACTTAAGAAGTACAAATGTCTATGAGAAGTATGGATTATATTCTTTTAAGGCAGACGATCCTAATGTCTACGGACTTTATGCTGAGGCTGAAAATTTACGTTTACCGTCGTCAGCCACTGTTTCAAGGACGTATATTTTCCAAATCAACCTGATTTGGTATTATTATTTGCGGCTCATAAGTATCTGTTTCAATGACATCGTTTTCTTCTTGGCTGCCGTCCGTTCCGGGATTTTCATTTACGCTTTCCTCTTCAGGCAACGTTTCCTCTTCCGGCAACCAAACTTCATTTACCGTGGACGGCGGCGATATTGATCCGTTATCGGATACAGCATTGCCATTATTTTCATTATCAGCCGGGCGCAAATGATCAACCACCCCAAAATACTGCTCGAAAACCGCCTTACACACGAGTCCGGCTGACCCCGAACCGCTGCCTCCGTATTCCACAATTCCGGCAAAAGCCACTACCGGATCATCAACCGGAGCAAAGGCTATGAAAACCCCGTGTACTTCTTTCAAGCTATTGTCGCCTGCGCGTCCGGTCTGCGCCGTTCCGGTTTTAGCGGCAACTTTAATATCACCGGGGAAATTAGCGAAAAGGCTGTAAGCCGTTCCTCCGGGCTCAGCTACCGCAGCCATCGCCTTTTTCGTCCAAGGCAGAATGGAATCAGCGTCCGTTAATACACTGAGCATCTGCGGCTGATTCTTCTGTAAAAGGTTATTGTCAGCGTCAACTATCCTGTCAACTATAAAAGGTTTCATTAACTGCCCGCCGTTAGCGATAGTACTCACATAGTTCGCTAACTGAATAGCGGTAAAATTATTATATCCCTGGCCGATAGACATATTGAAAGTGTCAAACTGTTGCCAATTGGTATTAAAATTAAAATCTATTTCATAGCGTTCATTTAACTGCGCTATCTCCTTATTTTTGGTTTCATTGAGTTTAGTAATTTCTTCGTCATTAGCGGCCTGAGCCAAAAGCTGGCCGTATTTTTCATCCAGGCCCGCCAGTTCATTTTTATGCTGCCTTTCCAGTATAATAGCATTTATCTCTTTTTTCCATTCAGCGGTAGGCAGAAGGCCCGAAACCTCATCAGGTAAATCTATATTGGTTTTTTGCCCTAATCCAAATTGTTTCCCTATTTCAACTATTACATCTTTATTGGCTCTGCGCCCCATCTCCTGGAAATAAGTATTGCAGGAATACGCCATGGCTTTTATATAATTTACATTGCCATGAACTCCCGTACATCTTATATTTGGCTTTATCCAATACGCGCCGTTACAGTTGACGTAATCCTGCAAAGGGTCCATAACTCCCGCCTGTAAAGCCGCCATGCCGGTAATAGGCTTAAAAGTAGAGCCGGGCGGATAAGCGGCAGAAATGGCTCTGTTGGTCTGGGCGCCCGGCCGCATAGGATCATAAGCGCCCGTTTGCGGGAAATAATACTCTACTTTCTCCGCGCTTATATTGCCTTTCCAATCATCAGGGTTCAATGAAGGCATACTGCACATCGCCAGTACTTCACCTGTCTTTACATTCATCATCACGGCGGAACCAACCTGGGCTTTTGGCAGCGTTCTTTGCAGCATGGTTAAAGTTTCATTCATACTTTCTTCCATAACCTGCTGAATGCCGCTATCAATGGTCAAATAAATATTATCACCGGCCAGCGGCTCCAAAGTATCAAATTCACTTATGGGCCGTCCTTTGGCGTCTACTTCCAACCTCCTGGCGCCGTCCTGTCCGCGCAATATTTGTTCATATTGCTTTTCTATTCCGGCTTTGCCAATCAGACTGTCAATACTGTACTGTATATTGCTGCTTCCCATTTTTTCCAGTTCCTGCGAATTGATTTGATGGATATACCCTAAAACATGCCCCGCTAAAGAACCCATAGGATATGCCCGCAAAGATTCAACATTTACAACAATTCCCGGCAAATTTTGCCGGTTTTCTTCCAATTTTACCACCAATTCCAAAGGTATATCCCTTATTATGGTTATCGGTTCATAAGGCCGGTATTTTTGATTGTTTATTTTCTCATTTATAAAATCAACTGTAATTTCCGGATAGTAAGGGCTGGCCGCCTGATAAAGGTTATCTATCATAGTCTGATTTTTCCCCATCTCCAGATAAGTCAGGCTTACGGTATAAACCAGCTTATTGGTAGCCATCACCTGATTATCCCGTGAAAATATTTCCCCTCTGCTGGCTTTGATTGGAATCAGGCGGATAGTATTTTCTTTCGCCTGGCTTTGATAGGTGTCGTTTTGCAATAACTGGACAAAGGCTAACCGAAAAGCTAACCCTCCCATAAGAATTACAATCAGCGCGGTATATAGTATCATTTTTAACTTAATATCCGTTAACTTCATTAATTATTCCCTTTGTTTTCCAGCCATCCGGTGCGGGTAGAATTATAATAAAACAAATAAGCCGGAATTGATAAAGCCACATTGTACAAAATTTGCAAACCGAAATCCCACAGAAATTCCATATTGAATATCAGGGGTTTACCGGCTGTCAAAGTTATAACTATGATTACGGCCGTATTCAAAACGGTCCCTAATAAAACTCCTATAATACTGACAATTATGTTTTCTTTAAATACCTGTACCTGTAACTTGCTGATTATATAAGCTGTTAAACCTTTTGCCAAAGCATTCATGCCAATCATATTGCCCACATACAAATCCTCTAACAACCCGCAGAAAAAACCGTAAATGGTAGCTTGTTTATAATTATGCAACAAAGCGAACAGCACTGTAAAAATCAGCACTATATCCGGTATAACCCCATAAATACTGTAAAAGCCAAAGAATGTAGACTGTAACAGCAAACTTAACGCAGGTAAAAGGAGCAAAATCAGCAGCCGCATTTTTCACCTCATCTACTAAGAGCCGTCGGGCGGATGATAATTTATTATAACCAATACTTCCTCAAGATGGTTAAAATCAACTGCCGGTATAACCGTTGTATTCAGCAGCAGCCCTTTATTTTCAAGCTCAATCGATTTTATTGTCCCTATAACTATTCCCTTAGGATATATACTGGATAAACCTGAAGTGAGTACGGTTTCATTTTCGTTAATTTTCGCGTAATACGGTATGTTAACCATACGCAAGCCATTATCCTGTCCAGTACCTTCAACAATACCGTTCGTATCCCTATTTTCAGCAAAAATCGCTCCAACGGCAACCCCGTTATCAGTTATCAGGCTGACTTCGGCACTCTGGGGAAACACCGCGCTCACTCTGCCCACTAAACCATCCGGAGTTATCACCGTCATATTTTCGGCAACGCCATCCTGCGAGCCTTTAGATATGGTCAGGCTATTGGTCCAGTTATTCGGGCTGCGGGCAATAACTCTCGCAGTTACTAAATCATAAATATCAATATTGCTATCCCTGAAATCCAATAAAACTTGCAGCCTCTGGGCTTCCCGGCGGTATTCGTTTAAAGAGCTGTTAGCCATCTTAACCCGGGCCAGCTCCTCTTCCAGCTCAGCTATCCT
>JAISWS010000180.1 GCA_031270725.1 Syntrophomonadaceae bacterium
CCGTAAACCCCTATAATGTTGAAGGTATCAGGTCGCGCCTGTCTGAAATCCTGGAAAACACTTCAATATTAAGCGGCGTAAAAGCCGGAATACAAAATTATAATTCACGCAGTTCGCTGTTTTGGGATGACGATGTGCAGCAGCTTCGTGAAATTTTCGACTAGGTATGAAAACACTTCTTTTTATATATGGCACTCGCCCGGAAGCCATTAAAATGGCGCCACTCATTAAAGAATTTCAAATACATTCTGATTTATTCAACGTCAAGATTTGTCTTACCGGTCAGCACCGCCAAATGCTCGATCAGATAAACACATTCTTCGGTATAACGGGAGACTACGACCTCAACCTCATGCTGCCGAATCAAACGCTGTTTGACATTACCGCCCGTTGTTTGACGGGACTTAAAGGCGTGTTCGATACTATCACGCCGGATTTGGTATTTGTCCAGGGTGATACTTCAACTGTTCTGGCCGGTGTTTTAGCAGCCTTTTACAAACAGATACCGGCGGCTCATCTTGAAGCGGGACTGCGGAGCGGCGGAAAATACGCCCCCTTTCCGGAAGAAGTCAACCGTATTATCACCGGGCATATTGCGGACTATCACTTTGCCCCTACGCTCAAAGCCGTGCAAAATCTTGCACTGGAGGGAATTACAAAAAATGTTTATATGGTGGGGAACACGGTTATTGATGCGCTCTATTTGGGCCTGGACATCATAAAAAAAACTGAAAACCAAAAATATGCCGGATCCTTTCCGTTTCTTGATTTTTCAAAACGAATCATCCTCGTAACTGGACACCGGCGGGAAAGTTTTGGCGATGGATTTGAGAATATCTGTAAAGCTGTTGCTCATATCGCGAATCAGTATCAGAATGTGCAATTTGTCTATCCCCTGCATTTTAATCCCCATGTCCGTGAACCAGTTAACCGGATACTGAAAGGCATACCAAACGTCTATCTGATTGAGCCCCTTGATTATCCGTACCTGATATGGCTGATGGAGCGGTGTTATTTTGTCCTGACCGATTCAGGCGGCATACAGGAAGAAGCGCCGGCGCTCGGCAAGCCGGTGCTGGTTATGCGCGAGGCAACCGAGCGGCAGGAAGGCGTCGAAGCAGGAACAGCCAAGCTGGCAGGCACTCGTTTCGATAACCTTGTTCAGGCGATGCGTGCGCTGCTGGACAATAGTGATCTTTATACACAGATGGCGAATGCGGTTAATCCCTACGGCGACGGTACAGCCAGTAAGCAAATTGTAGAAATTCTGACAAGAATACTTTAAGAAGAAGGCAGAATCCTATGAAAATCTGTATTCTCACTCCCAGGTTCCCGTTCCCCGAAAACGGTGGTGATGTGTTGCGTATCAACAATATCGCCCGGTATCTTAAAAGCAGGGACATATACTGATTTTAGTATCTTATTGTACACAAAAGGATATTGATAACCGGGATAATATTCTCGATCCGCTGTATGACACGATTATGTCAAACGGAGTGAATTTGTTTCTTTGGGTATGTCGTTATGGGCATTGCTTTTCAACAAGCCTATCCAAATAGGTTATTATTTCTCGTTTGCCTATTTGGCTAAATTTAAAAAAATCGTCAAAAAAGAAAAACCGGATTTATATATTTCCCATTTACTGCGGATGGTCCCTTATTTAAACCTTTGCCATTTGCAGGATAAATCCATTGTCGAAATGACCGATGCCCTGTCTAAAACCTACAGTATAGCAGGAGGCGTTCAGGGATTTTTATTAAAAAAATTCATTTACCGGATCGAAAAGAAGCGTATTGCCTTTTACGAGCGCATGGCTATTGCGAAATACAAAAAGTGTGTTCTTGTTTCACAGGCAGACAAGGATTATCTTGAATCGTATGAGTTCTTTCAAATATAGGTTAGTTCTTAAAAACAGAGGAGATATCATGAGCTTATGGGTCTATACCAACGGAATCCGGTGCGTCAATCCAATTTTACCGGACTGTGATTCAAACAAAATCGTTTTTGTCGGAAATATGCGCACACTGCAAAACCAGGACGCTGTTGTGTATTTTGTTTCTGGAATATTCCCGCTTGTAAAAAAAGCGAGACCTGGCGCGGTATTCCATATTGTCGGAGATGAACCTCCGCAGTTTATCCGAAATATGAACTACGCCAAAAATATAGTCGTCAGCGGTTTTGTTAACTCTGTGGAGGATGAGATAAAAGACGCCGCAGTTGCCGTTGCGCCGGTACGCATCGCTGCCGGTATTCAGAATAAAGTTTTAATTTCCATGGCCTGCGGACTTCCGGTTGTTTTAACATCCCTTATCGCATCCGCTATTCCGGAACTGCAATCGGGCACAAACTGCCTTAGCCGCCTTTGACGGTTTTAAAGGCTTGTTTTAGTATACGCCCATACTACGAATGAAACAAGAGATGCGCGGAGGGGGAGCTTACTTTTTCATCTTGTCAATAACGGTATCAAGCTCAAGGGCCATCTTTTCAAGGAAATCCGTTTTGATTGATTCTATATGATCCGGTTGCGAAGGTTTTTCGCTCCGCTCTGCCGTCTCGTCATAAAAAAGTTGGTAGGCTTCAACGCCCAGAGCATTGGCGAGTTTCCCAATAAAGGCGAATGAGGGCTTCCCGCTCCCACTTTCGATTTGCCTGATATACGAATGGGCCGCATTGCACCGTTCCGCCAATAATTTTTGGGAAAACCCTCAATTTTTACGCCATTTCCTTACATTGTGGACAAAAAGTTGGTCCAAATCCATGCTTTGTATTCTATAAGCGTCTCTTTTTAAGAGGTAGAGATACCGACACGTACATTATAAACAATCTATGATCGTTATTACCGTACAAATTTTCCCGAAATATAAGGATTTTGCGGAAATTGACGGCCACCTGCTCTTGGGGGCGGGAATTTCAAGGGGTGGCGCAAATTTGGTACCCGGTAATTGTTGCGTTTCCATGCCCAATAACGTAAAGAACGCCGTTGGGGATTTTTATAAAAAGCCTATATAAGGAGCCGCTATATGCCGCGAAAAATGGATGCCAAAGCAACCATGAAAACTAATCCGCTTATATCTATTATTACCCCCTGTTATAACAGTGCCCTGTTTATAGCCCAAACAATCAAGAGTGTTATCGCTCAAACCTATAAGAATTGGGAAATGATAATCGTAGACGATTGTTCAACTGATACAAGCTTTGATATTGCACTCAATTATGCAGCCCAAGATAAGCGTATTAAAGTT
>JAISWS010000157.1 GCA_031270725.1 Syntrophomonadaceae bacterium
TGAGCCGGACGCGATAATAGATGACGGAGCCGTTTTGATTACCTTATTAAATAAAAAATACCCGCGTTTAGCGAATAAAATAATGGGAGCCTGCGAAGAAACCACTACCGGTATCGTGCGCCTGCGGGCTATGGAAAACAGCAACTCTTTGCCTTTTCCGGTCATCGCGGTCAACGACGCCCGGATGAAATATTTGTTTGACAATCGTTACGGAACCGGACAATCAGTTTGGGACGGCATAAACCGCTCTACCAATCTGGTAGTGGCCGGCAAAAACGTAGTAATAGCTGGTTATGGCTGGTGCGGCAAAGGAGTTTCCCTGCGGGCGCGCGGTATGGGAGCGTCCGTAATAATTACCGAAATCGATCCCGTAAAGGCCAATGAAGCGATAATGGACGGCTTTAAAGTAATGACTATGCGCCAAGCGTCCGCTTCAGGAGATATTTTCATCACTGTCACCGGCAATATCGATGTCATCCGTAAAGAACACCTGCTCCTGATGAAAGATAACGCTATTTTGGCCAACGCCGGCCATTTCGACGTTGAGATATCCAAAAAAGATTTAGAAAGTCTGACCGTCAGCAGGCAAGTTTTGAAACCTCATTTGGAAGAATTCACATTAACCAACCAGCGGCGTATAAATTTAATGGCTGAAGGGCGTTTGGTAAATTTGGCAGCCGGCGACGGCCATCCGGCCGAAGTTATGGATCTCAGTTTTTCTTTACAGGCTTTGTCCATACTTCACATTATTGAAAACCATCGGCAGCTGCAGAACAAAGTTTATCCCACGCCGGCCGAAATTGACCAAAAAGTAGCTTTGTTAAAACTGCAAAGCCAGAACATATCTATAGACGAATTAAGCACCGAGCAATCGGAATATATAAAAAGCTGGGACTTATGAGCAACTACGAAAATTAAAAGCCCTTTTTCTTGCCAAAATTTTTCCGTTTAGATAAAAAACGCGCCTAATCCGAACGGCCGCCCACATGCGGCAAAATGGCTTTAGAATAAAAAAACCGCCTCTTTCACATAATACTATCAGCAATTACTTTGAAAGCGACGGTTATTGTAATGGAAACAATTAACAAAAAGTATATCTGGATTTTTTTTCTGTCTTTGATCTTTATTATGATTTTAGCTTTTATTCTAAATTATATTTACGGCGGCGGTATTAATAAACAACCTACGCCATATAATGAGGCGAAATTCAGCACCATTAAAGATCAGGAGGGTAACATTATCTTAACTACAGGATTCCCTGTATTCCCGGAAGACGAGTACATCAGCGGAAATAACACTCATTACATTATAACTGAAGTGAACGGAGACCAGGCTTTAGCCTCAGTCTTAAAAGACGGCGAAAACGCGGCGCCTGAACAGAGCCCGGCTACGTCATTCATGTCTAATGAAGCGGTCACCGCTCAAGCTCTTAAAAGGCCCATGCATGTGGTAGTCTACCATACTCACAGCGACGAATCATATGCGCCTACTTCCGGAACTTCAACCAAACCAGGCGAAGGAGACATTTACGCTGTAGGGTCGGCTTTCCGGGAAACACTGAAAAATAACGGCGTAAGCGTCTCTCAAAGCTATAATCAGCACGAACCGCATGACATCAACGCCTACCATCGCTCCAGACGTACAGCGGTTCAATTACTGAAACAACAGCCAGACGCCGTTTTTGACATCCATCGGGATTCGGCGCCGGAAGGCTTATATAAAACTACTGTAAACGGGCAGCCTATTTCGCGAGTAATGATCGTCATCGGGCGTTCCAATCCATATCAGTATCAAAATAAAAATTTTGCCCGACAGGTAAAAGCGATAGGCGACGAGCTGTATCCCGGGCTTTTTCTTGGCATCTTTATGGGAAAAGGCAATTACAACCAGGATTTGTACCCCACTGCCCTATTATTTGAAATCGGAACGGAAAAGGCCACCTTAGCCGAAGCAAAAAAAGGCGCTAAATGTCTGGGAGACGTAGTCATGGCGGCATTGAACCAAATGTAGCAGAATGCTCAGCTTCTCAAGACCAACCGGGTCAAAAACACAGGAATATTTTGACCTGGTTAATTTTCTTTGTTATTATAATTAATGTTAATAGTATATGCGCCCGTAGCTCAGTGGATAGAGCACCGGTCTCCGGAACCGGGAGCGGAGGTTCGATTCCTCTCGGGCGTACCAAATGTAAGCAATAGGTTTGAAACAATTTCAGACCACGAAACCCCCTTATTCCAAGGGGGTTTTGCATATTCCGGCTATAATCCGAGCGCCGTTTGCCCGAGTTTTCCCCTTGTTCGGTCATGGTCGGCTCCGGCGTTTCGCACCGCATTTTGCCCCGAAATCTTTATGTGCGCCCACAGGCGATGTATTATGCAAAAGTGGCGCAGACAATAAATTGCGCGAGAAAAAGCCCGCAAGAGTTTGGGCGCATGTATGGATGATCGTGCCGCTTCGGAATGTAAACGCCAAATCTTCCAATGAATATACGGTGACGGATTCCACGGCGCACAGGCTTAAACCGCGTCCGCCGCCTCGTAAAAGCGGAAGCCGCCCGCCGCGCCTGACGCTTGAAATCAAGAGAAAATGCACCGGCAGTCGTTTCCAATACCGATAACGAAGCCAACCGCCGTGCGCTTCTGCGGTCGCAAAACTCCGCGCGGCGCGACGTGCGCCTTTTGAAGCCTTGTTCACGGATTGAAACACTAAAACTCCACGCCCTCCGCTTCCAAAAATTGCGTAACAGTCATCGGTTTGGGATAATCCAAATCAAGGCAGAGAAAATCCTTGTCCCCCGTCAGAATCACATCAATCCCGCCTACAATCGCCGCGTTCAATATGGGTTGGTCTTTGGGGTCGCGAATCAGCTTTTCCGCTCTTTCAACGGACGGTATCAATTCATAGGGCAATTCCGCGAGGAATACTTCCGCGTCCGCGAGAATGTCCGGTGTTTTGCGCCTTATTACTTCCCGCATTTCGGATATATTGCGGTCGCAGAGGATTAATTTGTGATTGCCCGCAACGTAAAGAAGTGTTTTCGCCACAGTGGATCCCTTGAACCACATGGCGGACAGCAGAATATTCGTGTCAATGAGAACCCTCATACCCCGCTTTCCCCGTAACGAACCTCATCCACCAATTTTTGGACATCGTCCTCATCGTGCAGGCCGAGCCGCTCCGCTACGCCCTCCATCGCGTTTTGCGCCTTATACAGTGCGCCGGCGGAGGCGTTGTCGAGAACGATTTCGCCGGATTTATTTTGAAACAGCAGGATTTTGTCGCCGGATTTCAATCCCAGCAGCTTGCGTATCTCCGCCGGAATCGTGATTTGACCGTTGGAGGATAACCTTACGAGATTCATGGCAAACCCCTTTCTTTTTTTGAAATCTCAAAATTATTTTATGTCATCATTATAGCATAGCCCACAGAAAAGTAAATACGCAAATATGCAATACAACAAATAACCCCCGTTGGATATACGGGGGCTAGCTTTTATAAGCCTACTTCAAAACATACCATCAAAAAAGCGCACTGCCGAATTGGTTGGACAGCTCAAACTTTTGCTGGAACTTGAACATGAACA
>JAISWS010000073.1 GCA_031270725.1 Syntrophomonadaceae bacterium
GAATCCATTCAGCTATTCGTTTGCCACACGCCCTTTTTCCTGTCCACCAATGAGATTGACTGTTATCTCATCTTTTGACAGGAATTGCTCAACGCCGAGGTTAAACTCAAAGACCATCCTATTATCATTATAAATTTTCACTGACTTTATCAAGGCGGCGGCGATCATTTTCTGCGCCTCAAAACTGCTTCCTTCATACATCTGCGCCCAGGATACCATTGTGTCGTACTGTTTCTTAATGCTGGTTACCCTATCCGCTTCGTTTGCCTAGTGTTCCTCCTGACGGGCGATTTCTTCCTTTGATTCCTTGATTTGCGCCTCCGTTTTTATCATAAGCTCGTTTAATAACGGCGCTGTAAACGCGCTCTCCCCGCGGATGATCTTTAATACCTCGTTTTTATAGTCAGCCAAATCGCGCTCCAGTTTTGCTACGCTGCTGGTTAACATTATAATTATTGTTTTCGTTTGAATTAGCATTTCATCAAGCCTGGATTGGATAATATCCGTTCTGGGCAGTTCTTTGATCCTGTCAAAAACTAATAAAAGCGTATGCTGAACGAGGTCGTCGATTTTCTTAGCCAAATGGGTGGCCTGCCCGTCGCATTTATTAGGATGGCGCACTTTGTTATAGCAAACATATCTCAATCGCGGGGTAACGGTTACGCTGCCGTCGCTTTTTCTATAAGTCTTTCTGCTATCATTTAGCGTCAGCCTTGAACCGCATTGCCCGCAGAAAATGTTCACGGTCAACAGTGATTTGCCCTTAGTGCTTACAGGTACGCTTTGGGCGCGGGTATCGCAGCCGTAATTGCGGGAACGTTGCTTCATTATTTCTTGGGCGCGTTCAAATACCTCTACACTGACTATTTGCAGCTCAGGAAATATTTCCGTTTTCGTTTCCCCGCTGCGCAAGATGCCGGTATAGATGATATTCTTCAAAATTGTCTGAATAGACGTGTTGGTGAAATCATTGCCTTTTCGCGTTTTTAAACCGCGTCCGTTCAGATATCCGCAAAGGCGGAGAGCGCCGAGGCCCTCATTAATATATTTGTCAAACATTGTCCTGACCACGGCAGCTTCTTGGTCATTAACCTTGAGTTCGTATACTTCCTTGTTCTTTTTATTTATGCGCCCACATTTCTCAAGCCGGTAACCAAATGGAACGAACCCCCCGCGAAAGCGTCCCTCCTGGATGATTTGCGCCAAGCGCGTTTTTGTCCTGATCGATGTCTTGATGCTTTCGCCGGACGCCTGCCAATAGCGCAAATAGTTCATCAGTTTGTCCACATGGCTGTCAAACCGCTGTTCACCCTCATTGACGCTCCAAACCGACACACCGTTGCGCACAAACCATTCTACAACAAACGGTGTTTCATCATCACGCCTGCCGATACGGTCAAACATGAATACCAGCAGGATATCGAAATTACCCAATGTGGCTTCACGTTGTAGTTCCTGAATGGCGTCGCGGTCTTTGGTCGCGATCTTGAATCCGGAAACACCTTTTTCTGAATATTCCTTAACTATCTCCCAGCCCATGCGTTCCGCGAACTCGCGGCAAGACTGCTTTTGCATTGGGATATCGCCTTTCTCAACCTGTCCAATTGTACTGACGCGGTACAAGCAAAACACGCGTTTCTTCTGCTCCAAAATAATCTCTCCTTTTCATAGGGGAGAGTAAATTGTATGGACAGGGGGCTTTATGTAATAAGGCGAGAATTCAGTTTTCAAGGTACAAGGAAACCGGAGGAAGGAAATCCCTACCCTCCGGTTTCAGTATGACATAACTTTATCGAATTGTCTAAGCTATAGCGATACCAAATATTCTCAATCACTTCTGGCAATGTCTGTAAACGAGTTTGTTAGTATAGCCTTGATTTCCTCTATAATTTTATAATTATTCTCAGGCAGGAAAATCATTGTAATGTGATAATCGTCCATCTCAAATTCGACGGTAGTGTCATTTTTTCTTATTAACACAATGCCCTTGTCCATTGAATTGTCCCCCCTTGTAACCGTAACAGTAAGGACTGTATTAAGCCGCCGCTAAACTTCTGTTCGCCCCCCTAAATAAAGGTTTATAAACTCGCATCGCGTATGAAAGCTCATGGGTTCTATAATCCCACGCTAACCGCCAGCGCCGTATCTACTTTGCACATATCGCCGGCGTCCAGCGTGCCGATGTACTCTCTCAGCCGCGCTTTATCAATCGTCCGTATCTGCTCCAGCAGGACAAGTGAATCCACATCAAGGCCGTTTTGTGCCGTTACAAAACAGTGTGTCGGCAATTTTGCCTTTGTTTCCGTCCGGCTTGTGATGATGGCAATTATTACGGTATTACTGAACTTATTTCCGGTGTCATTCTGAATGATAAGCACGGGACGGCGGCCATTTTGCTCCGAACCTGCACCCGTCGTCAGATCCGCATAGAACATATCGCCCCGAAATATTTTTTTATCCAAGTAAATCCCCCTTAAAATATAAGTTCATAACTGAAGATTCAGCGTATTTACTGAAAAAGCACCGTTACCATATGTGATTGTTTTGATCACCTCACAACAGATCCGCGTATGAATCCTTTAGCATTTCTTTAAGAACCAAAAGAGATCGTTGAATCATCTGACTTACCGTCTGCTGTGAAGAATTCTCAGCCTTCGCGATATCGGATTTTTTCATATCCAGAAAGAAATAAGCATACAGCCTTTCAACCTGTTTACCCGGCAGACTGGCAACTGCCGCGTAAAGTTGTTTTTTTACTGACTGTTCAGTAATAATTTCATAAGGTGTCGGATTGCTTACAGTTGGCTTGTACTCAAATTGATCAATCCTGTCTAACGAATAGTGGGCCTTATTTCGATAAAGGCGCCGAAGGTAGGCTTCATCCTCACGTTTCCAGCCAATCATGGCGTTATAGATTTCATCTGACACTTCTACTGACTCGTTTGTTTCGTAATTTGGGTAAAAGTCACGCAATTTGATCTCCATACGACTTTCCTCCAATCGTTTTTGTAAGGCTTAAAATTCTATTGGAGAAAAGGCGGTGGGCGTATTATCATTCCTAATCGCAGATAACCGGACACAGCATTTGCTCCTTCACGGATGTGAAATCCTCAAATGCCGCGCCTACCAGATAAAGTAAAAGACGACAGGAGAGGATTACCCTTTCGGGTTGTCCTCCGCGCTGTCGTCTAAGCAATCTGGCGGAATATTTAATTGATTTTATGCGGCCGCACTGTACGCACGCGGCGGTATGTGAATGGTTTCCGGCTGACCGTTACCGGCGATGAACTGTAAGGTCAAACCCTCTGGAGGGACTTGAATCAGCCTGGTGTTGGCCCCGTCCTTGATGTTAAGTATATAAGCCGCAACATCAAGCATACCGAACAGCTTCCCTTTTGTGGTGCGAACTGGTTTCATAAAATCAAGCCCTCCTTTTTTTGCCTGCATTCACGTTTTGGATGTTTGTTCAACATCTGAACCTATTGTATCAGGGATTATACAAGATGTCGTTGCATGGCGTGCAAGATTGAATGAAGTTTTACCGCTGTTTCTGGCCAAGCGATTCATTTTAACCGCGCGTATTCGCCACAAACCAATTAAAAAACTTGCACGCCGTGCATTGGTAATTTCTGTAAATAATAAACTAGAGATTATACCTATAAAGTAAAAAATCGAGCAGGAGGCCGCTCGAGACCCCTGCTCGTTCGCGCCGGCCGCGCGCGGAGTAAAAAGTTACTAACGCGGCCGTGTACAAAACAAAAACCGCCCATTATTTAGATGAGCGGTTAAAATATACTTTTACATTGATAAAGTTTTATTCGTTGACCACATGTTTTTCACAACGTTGCTGGCTACCCATTATCTCAACGCCTTTGCTCTCTAAAAACGCGTTACATTCGTGTATGGAACGCCCCTTCATAACCCTTAAAACAAAGGTGTAGACAAACCTATCACGCGAAACACTACCCGCAAAACCGGCCGCGTCAAATAGTTTATCCGAGGTTTCTTTACTCGATCTAATACCAAAGCAAAACGCGGCGACAGTACACAATTTTGGTTGTACCTTGTCATTTATTAACCGGCTGTAAGTAGACTGATCCAAATTAGACCGCGCTATGATATCCTGATTCTTCAAATGTTTCTGTTCGATTATTTTTTTTGCCAGCTTACCGAATGATGGCGTAATGGAGAGATATTCTTCGTACTCACTGTCGAACCGCTCATGTAATTGCCGGAGTTCATCAATATTTTCAAGTACAGACGATATGTTTTGATCGCGTTCATAACGCGCGACATCTTTAATTTTCTGACGATCAACGCGGAACGCGATACCTTTTATTGGCTGTGGATAATCCTTCCGTAAAGTAAAGTTCAAGGCGCACTCGCTTAAATTACGGCGGCCATAAGCCGTCAGCCTTAACCCGCCTCTGGTTTCATGAACGTAAATAGGATCATTTATAACAAAATGGTTTTCAACATAACATATAGCGCCGGAATCAACCATAGCGCGAAATTCCTTATTTTCGCTGTATTCCCGAAACGCATCCCTCATACTAATGTTTGTCGTTACTTTGCAAGCGCGGATCTGCTTTAAGCTATCAGATTCGTCGTCTTGCCCAATAAATCCGGTTTCTCTCAAGCGAATCCGAACCGATTGACGTGACACAATGAAAAAATCCGCCAGTTCACGTATGACAGCATCTATAACGGCATTGCTATCCAGCGCGTCACACATATTATCGTATTTAGCAAACAATTCATTAGCTTTAATTTTGAACATTTCTATCGGCATAAGTATTCTGGGCGCTACGCTCTTTGCCTGCCATTCAAGCCATTGCTCATCTGTCCATGCGCTTTTAAACGGTACTATTTTGGAGAGCCGGCAAGCGACAAAAGGCTCCCCATATAACATATAGTGTACGGTAGCATATACCCTTTGACGAAACCAGTGGAACCCTTCATGGGCCAATGTGTTGTTCAAACAACCCACGCTGTCGGTTTCTATGGTCGCGGGATCGATAACGACTGTGCCGCGCGAAACTGTATCGCATATTATTTCTTTTGTTTCCGGACATTCATACTCCACTGTCATTGGCGAGAAGCATATTTGACCGAATACCTGCCCGTCCAGCGGTATCATGTCATTTTTCAGCTTCGCGCCTATTAGAACCGTCAATCCCATTTTTTTGAGTATATCCATAATGGGTACAGGTTGTGGAGTTTCCAACGCGCCCGGACAATATATACGAATAAAATTGGCTGCTTCTATATCCAGGCTGTCTTTCGATATAACCGGCACAAGGTTTCCGTCAACCGGATATTTGCGGTGTTCTTTACGTACCGCGTCGCCGTGGTTAGCGAAACGCGCCTTATAAATCCATGTCCCTTCGTCATAAGTCACTTTGCAGCGTATAGTTAACCGCTGCGCCGCGGAAACGCGCTTCTGCCTGCCGTCTATATACCTTAACGCCGACAGATAGCTGTCAACTACCGCGTCAAAGAGTAAGGCATCCCTCACGGATTCGATATTTGTGGCGTATCTATATTTTACATTATCAACTTGAACGGCGTCAGACTCCTTAAAACACTCAATAAAACGCCAAGCAGTATTCTGGCTGGCCGCATACCAGTCCTTCACCGTTTTCGATATGTCATCGGTAACAAAACGTTGAATGAACTGGTTTATTTCTCTTCTGTCAGTTTTGCCGTCAACGCTTTGGTAATTATCGAGCATTCCCAATTCCCCCTGTTAGAAATTACAACGCAGCGGTTTAACCGCTGTCAATCACAAATAAAAGGAAACTTCAAAGAACAAAGTTTCTATATATATTATATCGTCAAAATAGGGATTAAAATTCATAACAACTTTTGTTAAAATGATTCAGTTCGGGTGTTTGTGTACATAGAGAAAATAAGAATTATTTCCCACAAAAAAAGCGGCGAGAGAAGATAAAATATCTCCCCCCGCCGTTTGTTTACTGTGTGTACAAAGGAACCCCATAGCCCAGAATCGCCGCATTGTTCAAACCGCGGCGGCGTTCGGCACAAATATCTTCGGTGTTGCCAACGCCTGTATTACCTTCAATAGTGTAGACCGTATCGCCCTCGACACGGGCCACAATGCCCACATGGTCTGAAACGCTGTCATTGTAATTGAAATCGTAGAATATTATATCGCCGGGGTTTGGCGTATAATCGTTATCCCGCCACTGTCCGTTATTCTTGAACCACTGGACGCCATAAGCACAGGAAGAAAACTTGGGGATTATCCCGGCGTCTATATAACCGCACTGATCGGCGCACCAGCTTACAAAAACCGCGCACCACTCTACACGGCTTTTAAAGCCATACCATCTCCAATAAATCTCCCCTCCGATATTTCCTATCTGCGAAGCCGCGACCTCGCATATCGAACTGTCGCCGGTCGAAGTAACGCCATACAACAGGGCGTTCCACATATCGTTATAAGACGGCGATAATAATTCATTTAACTGCTCTTTCTGGGTATCGGAAAAACCATACTGTGACGCCATTTCATCAGGCGCTTTATTTACAACATTAATTGATAGCTTTGTTTTTTCTTTGTCCTCCATGTCCGTAATGCTCTCAAGCGTATATGATATGATGTTCATATCCCAAAACACGGATCGCAGAATCGACACCCTTTGATCGTCGATTGTAGCGACATCCATTGGATTACTGGGGTCTATCACCGTCCTGACCGTATATACCGCAAGAACGTCTTTCCAAGCGGCCCGCGCCCCTGATATATCCAATAGATCATGTACATTGATCCTGATAATTTCATCAATCTTGGCTGTAAACTCCTTATTAATCTCGGTAATAACGCTGCTCATGGTTTTCCCAGTAACAGCTTTCTGTTCATTCGCAAAGAAAATGCCATACACTGACCCTGCGAACATTCCTATTAAACAAATAAATAGAATAATAAATACGGCAACCCAACCGCCCGCTATGATGGCCGTAATCAGACCTCTGACGGCGGCTATCGCCATCTTTACCATTGCGGCTATTGCTTTAGCGGAAGCCTTTGCGGTATATACAACGGCTTTTGTCGCGGTCTGGGAAACTTTTAC
>JAISWS010000113.1 GCA_031270725.1 Syntrophomonadaceae bacterium
TTTCATATTTTAAAGCCAATCCGGTCTTTATTCCCGGCCCCACTAGTAAAGCTTTGCAGGAAAAATATTTTTCCGCCATCCACACCAGCTCCGTAACTAAACTCGGAACTACCGAAGAAACTACTATAGCCTTTACATCCTGCATATTTAAGCCGCCAATCTGAAAAAAAGAAGATATAAACATTCCGTATTCGTCACTGGTACGCTGCACATTAGTCATAATACGCCAATGGTTAATTAACTTTTCTCCCTGGTAAATGCCTAATACTATATTGGTATTTCCTACGTCAAAAACTAATATCATTTTAATAACAGGAAGCCTCTCAGCTCCGCGCCCTCCTATCCTATCCCTTAATTACAAAAACTCAATTAATCGCCGCTTTATATCCTTGTACGGAAACAGCTTTTTGAACGCTTCTAATAATCGCTTCCGCTACCGCTTCCTGAGCCATATATCCGACTACGTTCACGTCCGCTTCCTTTTCCCCGGTCGCTAAAACGAAAATTGTATCACCGTCAAACATAGTGTGAACTGGATTGATTACCCGCGCCATACCATTATGCGCCATTTGGGCCACTTTAGTGGCCTGGTTTTTATTAAGCCTGGCGTTACACACTACCACTCCTATAGTAGTATTGGAACCTGGAGCGGGTGATATTTTCCCTTTCAGAGCTTTCCACACCTGAACTGTCCCAGGAAACTCTTCGCAACCGTCGTCCCCCCTTACTCCGGCAATTATTTTTCCCCGCCGGTCACAGACATCACCTAATGCGTTTACTGCCATTACGGCTCCTACTATAAGGCCGTTTTCCAAAGCCATAGCATAGGTTCCTAGGCCGCTTTTAGTACACCAATCATATCCTTTGATTTTTCCTACCGTCGCGCCGGTACCAGCGCCAACATTACCTTCTTCGATCTTTACTCCGGCTTTTTGACAGGCTCTGTAACCCATTTCACTATCCGGCCTGATCCTGGAATCGCCCACCGCCAAATCAAATATAACCGCGCCGGGAACGATAGGAATAATTACTGCTCCCGATTTATATCCTATGCCTTTTTCTTCTAAAAACCTCATCACGCCGCCGGCAGCGTCCAAACCATAAGCGCTTCCGCCACTGAGCAGTATAGCATGCGCTTTTTCAATCATATTGACCGGATTAAGTAAATCAGTTTCTCTGGTACCGGGGGCGGCCCCTCTTACGTCAACACCGCACACCGCCCCCTCATTTCCGGCAAGTATTACCGTACATCCGGTTAAAGCCCGCATATTCTCACAGGAGCCCACTGTTATACCCCTTATGTCAGTTACAGCTATCGTCATAAGAAAGCTCCTTATCAGCCTTTTTATCCTTTAAAAATTAATTAACACGCACATCCCTTAGTACGCCCAGGCGTTCTCTCAGTTCCTTGGCCAAGAATATAGCTGCCGTCATTTTCAGCAGATCAAAACCTACAAAGGGAATAAATCCTATTTTCAATACCTGCGTGACATCTACAACTCTATCCATATAGAAATTAAGAATCATGTATATATATGGCAGCCCTATCGCATAGTAAACCAGCATAGCCGCCACCGCCGCCATTACTAAACGCAATAAGCTGTTACCGCTCTTCTGGTGCAATAATTTAGCCTGTACCCAGCCCGCCACCGGAAAGCCTAACAAAAAGCCAAAGCTGGGTATGAGAACATATCCCGGTCCTCCATAAGGCGGCAAAGCAAACACCGGCAAACCAATCAACCCTAATAACAAATACGCTGTTAAACTTAAAAAAACCGCCCGGGGCGACAATAAATAAGCGGCCAGCATCATCACAAAAGGCAGTAAACTAAACGGTATAACGCCAAAAAGCGGAACCAGGCGTATAACAATAGTAATAACACACATTATAGCGGTAAACATAGCGGCCCATACCAATTCTTTAGTGGACATTTTCATAATTTCACCTCTGTTAATTATTCTGTACTAAATTAAAGCTAATATCAACGCTGCTGGCCGAATGAGTCAACGCGCCTATGGAAATAAAATCCACTCCGCACATTGCCACTTCCTGTAAATTTTCCTCAGTTATGCCACCGGAAGCTTCAATTAAAGCTTTACCGCCTATTTCTCTTACCGCAGCTTTCATCATTTCCAGATCCATATTATCCAGCATAATAATATCCGCGCCAGAGGCCAGAGCTTCTTTTACCTGTGCCAGATTTTCCGTTTCCACTTCTATTTTTATAGTGTGCGGTAATTTTTCCCGAAGCCTTTCCACCGCCTTGGTAATACTGCCCACTGCTTTTATGTGATTATCCTTAATCATGGCGCCGTCAAACAACCCGAAACGATGATTCCTGCCTCCTCCGACTACGACCGCGTATTTTTCCAAAACCCTCAACCCGGGAGTAGTCTTTCGCGTATCTACTATCACAGCTTTTTCCTGTTTAATTAAATCCGTCATCTTTCTCGTCCGGGTCGCTATTCCTGACAAACGCTGCAAAAAATTCAAAGCTGTCCTTTCCCCCGTCAGTAAAACCCGGTAAGGGCCTTCTATAACAGCTAAAATGTCGCCGGGCTCAACCTGGTCTCCGTCGTATTTTTTTAAAATAAACTCAATCTGCGGATCCAAACAGGCAAAAACCTGCCTGCATATTTCCAATCCCGCCACCACTCCAAAGCTTTTAGCCATAAACGCGCCTGTTCCTTTAATATCCGGCGCTATGAGATTATCAGTGGTTACATCCTGACAGCCTATATCTTCTTCCAGGGCTTTTAATATTAAGTTTTTCACCTGTAACAGCTGCATGAATTTTTTCTCCATCATTTAATAAGCTGAGCGAAATAACTAATAGCGGTATCCCTGGGAATGCGTACGCGCGGCAATAAAAGTATGTTGTTTTTGCTGGACGCATATCCATTTTGTATAGTTACAGCGCTCTCATAGCCGGCGGTTTCGACCATCTTTACCACTTTATCATTTAAAGCTCCTCCCGGATAACAAAAATGCCGGCAGGGATAATAAAGATTGTCTTCGAACACTTTTTTTGATCCGGCAATCTCGTCCGCCATGCTTTCCGGAGAAAGTCCGGTTAAATCAGGATGGCTTTTAGTATGGCTGCCTATATCTATCCAATTGGCCTGTAAAAATCTCATTTGCTCCCACTCAAGGTAACGAGGATTGTTTACACATTTGTCACTGATAGCGTAAACGGTTGCCGGAAAGCGATATTCCCGTAATATCGGCCACGCTTTAGTAAAAAACGTTCTGTAGCCATCATCAAAAGTTATGACTACGCATTTATCAACGTTCTGATTGTTTTTAAGCAAATTAAGCGCTTCATCCATACTGACAACTTGATAATTGTTATCCCACAAATATTTCATCTGTTCCTTGAATTCGCTGTCCCGAACAAATAAATTATTAGGCCCGTCTCCCACTTCATGATACATCAGGACAGTTATTTTAGAGTTATCCGAAACCTTAAAGGGCCATGCATTTTGATTAGGCGTATCTACATTAATTACCCGGTTATTTTCATCCCAGCTAACAGTAATTCCCAAAACTTCCAAAAGAGCCGCGGGAACTAAGGATACCCCTTGCACCTCCATCGGCGCAATCATTAAGTCCAAGTTTTTTCGGTTAATTTTAGCTTCGGGAACATCAAAAACAAACTGCATTTTAGTCCCTTCGTACTCCAAGCGAACCAAGCGTTTTTTATTGTCCCAGTTAATATTATAGTTCAGCCCCTGTAACGTAGCCCGCAAGGGTATTAATACATGGTTGTCTTTTATTCGGGAAGGGACTTCGGTAAAAAGCATCTGTCCGTCAATTATCGTCCTTACTAATTCGAAATCTTCAGCTATACCTTTTTGCCTGTCAAGCTCCATTTTCTTTTCTAGTGCTTCCTGATATGCTTCTTCAGGATAATATACATAAATAAGCCCGGTGGAAGCTGTCAAAGTTAAAATCAACAGTAAAACTAAGCGTATTCCTTGCCGCAATTTTCTCTCCTAATTTTATATTAAACCCATAAAACATGATAATCCGCAGAATTTTTCAAGAAACAACAAGCCGCGCCTTTTTTGTGCATTCCAGACAATGCCGGCGGCGCTAACAGTTAACAAACGACATATGTTTAGTCCAGCGAATATCATCCCTTTGAGGATAATCCTGCCTGTAATGCCCGCCCCTGCTTTCCTGTCTCCACAGAGCGGCTTGTATAATAACTCCGGCAACCGTCAACATATTGACCGTTTCATAATAATCTAAAATATCACCCTGACCGCTTATATCGCTGCATAACGCTTCTATTTCAGCCTGCGCTTTTTTCATATCCGACTCCGTTCGGATAATGCCCGCTTTTTCCCACATTATCTTTTTTAATATGTACTGAGCTTTTCCAGGGGCTAAAGCCTTGTTATGGCTGGCTAACACCGCGTTTTCAGAAAATTCATCCATTATTTCTTTTAAGCTCACCTGCCGGCGGTAGAGAATCTCTTCCGCCCGCTCCACAATTCTGTTGCCAAAAACAATCCCTTCCAGCAGCGAATTACTGGCCAAACGGTTTGCTCCGTGCACTCCGGTACACGCCGCTTCTCCGCACGCATAAAGCCCTTTTACTGAAGTTTCACCATAAGTATTAGTTTCAATTCCTCCCATACTGAAATGGGCAGCCGGCGAAACCGGGATTTTATCCTTTTTCATATCTATTCCCATTCGCAAACATGTTTGGTAAATATTAGGAAATCGTTTGTCCACCTGTTCAATGCAGGAAGCATCCAGATAGACGTATTGGTTATTACCTGTATTCATTTCTTTTATTATAGCGCGAGTAACTACATCTCTAGGAGCCAATTCCCGCAAAGGGTGATACAAATGCATGAAACTTTCCCCTTGATGATTTATGAGTTTCCCTCCTTCTCCCCGAACCGCTTCCGATATTAAAAAACGCTGCGTATCGCGGCTGTATAAAACTGTAGGGTGAAATT
The DNA here is from genome assembly GCA_031270725.1 of Syntrophomonadaceae bacterium. Lineage (GTDB taxonomy): Bacteria > Bacillota > Syntrophomonadia > Syntrophomonadales > Syntrophomonadaceae > JAISDD01. The sequence goes on from JAISWS010000113.1 coordinate 4,975, forward strand.
GTATGAATTCCAGATCAATAAGTGAACAGCCCGCGCGAAAAGCTGCGGCCATGCCATCTCCTGTAGCGACCGGCGGATTAGTGGAATATTGAAATATTTGTCCGATGCCGCCAGTCGCTATAATAACCGCTTTTGCAACATAAACATAATGGGTTTTGCCTGCTGAATCGTAAACTAAAGCGCCATAACATTCCTTCCCATTTCTATCCCCTAAGCAATCAACTAAAAATTGATCCTCACGCAGTTGAACCGAAGGATTATCTTCACATTTTTTCACCAGCGCGGCTCTTATCGTTTCTCCGGTCGTATCCGCCGAATGCAGTATCCTCGCCTTGCTGTGCGCCCCTTCCCGCGTCAAAGACACAGAACCGTCTTTCATATCAAAAGAAGCTCCTAATCTAATCAACTCCCTAACGCAGTCAGGCCCCTCTCTGACAAGAATATCGACTGCGTCAATATTACATAAACCAGCGCCGGCTTCTAAAGTATCCTCTAAATGCAGAAAAGGAGAATCTTCCTCATGCACCGCCGCGGCGATGCCTCCTTGAGCCAGTCCGGTGTTGGAGTCTTTCAGAGTTTTTTTTATCAACACCGTTACCTGCCCGTAGGCGGAAGCTCTGAGCGCGGTAAAAAGGCCGGCAATACCTCCGCCTATGATCAGAAAGTCGGTGAATTTAACATCGTAGTCCTTTTTTACTATTCCAA
>JAISWS010000162.1 GCA_031270725.1 Syntrophomonadaceae bacterium
ATCGCCGGGCGGCCAGCGGCGAATTCGCTGAAAATCTTACGGCGGGGAAAATTATTAAGCGCCTTTTCCATAATAACGGCTGATTACGGCTTGCCTCCCGTTTTTTCCCTCTCCGCTACGCTTTTTATTTAAGGGGGCCTCCATACCGGCGAGCGTTAATTTTTTCCACCTGTCCGCCGGCAGGCGGGTAAAAACGAACCGGCCTGTCCTCCGAAAAGTGGGTAATACCCGTTCCGCGAAGGACGGGAAGGTTGTAGAGACTGGTGTCCCCAACGCCGGCGGTTATCCTACCTATGAGAGCGCACCCGTGATAGTGTACTCGGAGACTGAGGCGTATATCAACGGTAACCGCAATGGCGGGGAGGGCTTCGCATTAGAAAAAGCTCCGGCTATTCTGGAGCTGTTTAAGGCGCTGGGCTAATAATTTAAATTAAACAAGTTGACTTTTTGCTATTATAACGTATAATAATAGCATATCAAAAGATATGAAAATTTTCGCCGCATACCGGAGCGGGGTATAAAAAAAGGCTTGATAAATTTTCGCCGCATACCGGAGCGGGGTATAAAAAAAGGCTTGAAAATTACGTCCCTACTATTAACTTAGTAGGGATGTTTTATTAAGAAGGTAAAACTAAATGAATGAAAATGAAGTTAAACCTGGGTACGTTTATCATATCAAAGATATATATTTTAATATAGCAAAAGACGATAGGCTTATGCGGAATTATGAAAATGGTTCGTATCGCCCCGCTTATTTTTGTATTAAAGATGAAAAAACAAGTTTATTATGGGTAATCCCTATGAGTAGCCGGGTTGAGAAGTATGAAATGTATATACAAAAAGATATTAATCGTTATGGTGAATGTTTAAAAATTGTCACAGGTAAATACGCGGGTATTAACGCCGTTTTTTTACTTCAAAATATGTTCCCGATTTTACCAAAATATATAGACCATATTCATTTAATAAAAAACAATCCCGTCCCTGTTGATACGCGCTTACAAACAATTATTGCCCGTAATTTCCGTGAGTTATTAAGACTACATCGTAAAGGGGTTAAAATTGTTTTTCCAGATATTACACGTCTTGAAAAATTAATGTTAGATAAATTATCCACTGAAAAATAGTAATCCCCGCACATGCGGGGAACAAGAATTACCAATAATCTCCCTAAAGGAAGATTGACTATTCAATAGTAAGGATTTATTTTTATTTTGTCAATAGCTATCTAAAATCCTTGTCATCGAGCAAATAAAAGTAGATTTTTTTGAGGATACTTCTTACACGTTTTTTACACGTTGAAAGCAAATTGCCGAAAAAACCGCATAAAAAAATAAACGCACATTTATTGAAAAGGCTAAAAATAGAGGTTAAATGAACTAATAAAAACAAAAATATATGATTAAAAATTGTTTATTCAGTTCGTTTCCCTCGCGCCCTTTCCGGTATCTGTCCGGCCGTAAACGCGGCCGGAATTTTCAATCGGACACCAGTATAATAATTTACGGTACGCACATAACAGATTATTTTTCATATGCTAATGATGAAGAACCTTTTGGTCTATTTTGTGCTTTAAGGAGGTGCATTAATGTTTATGTCCAACGTAACAACGGACGCGCCGGTCATGAAAATTAAAACGGAAAAATACCAGGCGGTCCCTATTAAAAACCTGGCCGGTAAAGCCCGCCTGGTGATTACAACCGCGCGCCGCAGCTCGGTTGAAGCCCGCTTATTGTGCGGGATTTGCGGAACCAGAGGCCGACGGGAAGATTTTTGCCTTTGTGATTTTTGCGGGAGTATGCTGTGCGGGAGCTGTTTTGATAAACACCGCTCAAAGAAGCCGCTTCCGCCGTCTGAAGATTTCCAGCCTGACGGCTCCGGCCTTTTCCCGTCCGCTCATGAAACCCGTGAGACGCCCTGTGATGCTCAGTAAACCGGTAGCGCCGCCGTATTTATATGTCAGGGGGAAGCCAGAATGTCGCATATCAATAGTATAATATATCCGCCGACCCTGGATTTTCACTATCTGGTCCAGCGTCCGCAACAGATTATGAAAAGTTTATCCCAGCTGAAAATACCCGCTTATTTTATGAATGTTCCCAATCCTTTGACGCCGGTTTCCCATGGATTGGAAAAAATCAACCCTTATCTTTACGTCTTCAACCACACAGACCCTTACCGGTTTTTCCAGCCGGTCAGACCGGTGGTTTATTTCAGCGCCACCTGGCATATTAATATGGTCCGTAAGTATAATCCTTCTTTAATAGTTTTTGACAGTGTTGATGAACCCTGTGACGAATTCGCGTCCTGGCAGCCTTATTATAACAAGGCCGTCGCTATGTCGGATATCGTACTCGCCACTTCCGGCCAGTTATACCACAGAGCCAAAGCGATTAATCCGAACACTTTTTTAGTACCGAACGCCTGTGATTTCAGTTTTTTCTCTCAGGCTCAGAGCCGAAACGCGCGGACGCCTTCCGATATAGCTGATATAGCGGATATAGCCGCCATAGCCAAGCCGGTCATAGGCTATATCGGCGCGGTAGCCAGCTGGCTGGACTTTGAGCTCCTCGAACAGCTGGCGCTTACTCATCCGGAATATAATATCGTCATGATCGGCCCTATGTATAATGTAAGCAAGGTTCCCCGCCCCGCCAATATTCACTGGCTGGGGTTCAAAGAGTACGCCCTGCTGCCTTTTTACGCGCAAATGTTTGACGTGGGCATTATCCCTTTTAAAAACACGCGGATGACCAGCGCGGTCAACCCCATCAAGATGTGGGAATATATGGCCGTCGGTATGCCTGTCGTTACTACCGCTGTACCCGAAGCTTTGAAATACGGCTCTCTTTTGTGGTATTCCCGCACCCGTGAGGAATTTTCGCAAAATATTAACGCGGCTCTGAAGGAAGACTCTGAAGAAAGAAAAAACCAGCGCAGGGAAATAGCCCGGCGCAATTCGTGGCTCAGCCGCGCCCAAAGCGTTAAACAGCTGATAGAAGCCGCTTTGTCAGAAAAAAAGAAAGCCGGATTGCTGCCGGAAACTCTGCCGGAACCGCCGGATTTTGAGCGTTTGCTGCCCGCTTCGCACCGGCTGCGCGCGCACCCTTCCGCTCATATGAGCCGTAAATTTTATTCCGTAAGGACGGCGCGTGGTAACCAGCTCCAGCGCTATGTTACCCCGCCCCGAAATGTTCCCGTTTCTTTGAAGGCGCCGCCATACGCGAACCCTAACCTTAATTTTACGGTGAAAAGTCCGCCCCCGTATCACGTCGGTTCTATTGTTTAATGATTTAAGGAAGGATGATTCGCTGTGGAGCTCCCCGGTAAAAAAATTATGGTCGGCTGCCCCGTGCGGGACCGGGCCTGGATTCTGCCCCGCTATTTAGAAAGTCTCCGGGCTTTGGATTATCCGCCGGATTTACTGGAATTTTGCTTTATTATTAACGACTGCTCCGACGCTACTCCGGAGCTTTTAAATGATTTCGCCGCTCAGGAGCAGAGGCCGGTGCGTTTAGTAAAAGCTGATTCTCTGAACCCGAGGCCGGCCGCGCGGGGTTTCTACAGCTTTAAACGCTTAGCGGAACTGCGCAATATTTTAATCGGGCAATTTCTGCTGAGCCCCTGTGACTACCTTTTTTCCATAGACAGCGATATTACCGCGCCGCCTGACAGCTTGCGCAGGCTCACCGAAGCCGGCAAGGATATAATCTCCGGCTTAGTCTGGAACGGCGCCGAGGTGGATTTGCCGGACGTGTATAATATCCTGAAGCGCGATGATGAAGGCCGCTACGTCCACATTAAATCTTTTCCACCGGAAACAGTTTTTCCGGTGGACTGCACCGGCGCCGCTTATTTGATCAAGCGCCGGGTACCGGAAAGCGCCCGGGTCAGATACAGCGCCGATTACGGCGCGGAAGACATCGGCTTCTGCGAGGCGGCGCGGCAAGCCGGTATTGGCATTTTTTGCCATTCAGGAATCCGCTGCCTTCATTATATGAAAAAATAGGGGAAAACCCCGGAGCGGATTTTTTAACTATGAAAACAAAACGGATTAAAAATAAGCACATTTTACCGGCATTATTCATAATATAAGCTATAATCCGCTCCAACCGCTGAAGAAGTATAAAAGAGAGAGAGAAAAATGGGAGGGAAGTAAAGTGTCGAGGTTATTAAAATGTGAATACCCGGATGGCTGTATGTTAGATCTGTGGGCTAAGGTTATTAAGGCTAAGTATGTGCAAAAACAGGTAAAAGTGCTGGATACTTTGTTTTGTGTGCCGGAAGACCAGGTTGGAGGCAAAATTTCCGCGGTAGAAGATATTAAGGTAAAGGTTATTCAAGCCTATGAAGATTTGTGTTTCAACAAAGTGAAAATTTTTATCGATTTTGAGATTATACTGTTTGTCGTCGTAAACGGAGAATTTCAGATTATAACTGTTGCCGACCGTTACGACCAGACTATAGAGCTTGACGAATTCGACCCGCCTCTGACTCCGGACGAATTCCGCCGTGAAATCGAACAGTCCGAGGTTATATTGCGTGACTGGAGTTTTGATTTTGAAATCCGGGGCGGCGCCGAAGACGCCTGTAATCCAGGCCAGCTGACGACGCCGGTTTCAGGGACCTGTATCGGCTTAAAGGCTTTTGTGGATATTATTGATAAACTGGGGAAAATGCACGACGTCGTGGTTTACGGAGAGCTGGATCCTCTGACTGACGTTTAGCTTTCCGGCGGGAATTTCATCTCCCGCCTCCTTACGCGGTGAGATAAACTCCGTTTATATTTATCCAGCGGCGAGCCTGCCCCTCCCGCTGGATACGTTTAAAATCAGCGGCATCGCGTCCGCGATAAATTAGTTTGGTGGAGTTTTTATGCAAAAATTGGGGGTCGCTCTGGGCGGCGGCGGGTTGAGAGGATTGGCCCATATCGGGGTTTTAGCGGTCTTAGAAAAGAACCGTATTCCGGTTCACTGGCTGGCCGGCGCCAGTTCCGGCAGTATAATCGCGGCTCTCTGGTCCGCCGGTATGAGCGCCGCGGCTATTGAACAAACGGTATCGCGTTTAAAACCTTCCCAGTATTTAGACTATAATATTTCCGGCATCGTTAAAGCTCTGGTTTCCGGCGCTCCCCGCGACGATTTCAGCGGTTTTATTAAAGGCCGCCGTTTGCGAAATTTAGTTTTCAAGGCCACTAAAGGAAAATCTTTGCGTCAAATCCGGCGTCCTTTAGGCATCGTTTCCTGTGATATAAACACCGGCCAGGAAGTGCTTTTTACCAATCAAAAGCCGTCTCTTTTCGACCCGTCGGTTACCGTAATCAATGACGCTTTGTTAAGCGACGCCGTGCGTTCCAGCATTGCCATACCCGGAGCCTTTTGCCCTTATCCTTTTCAGGGAATGAGTTTGGTGGACGGCGGTATAATCGATAATGTTCCCGTTAATTTTTTAAAAAGGACGCAGGCTGATTATATAATGGCCGTCAACCTGGATAAGGCTGATTTTTCCGTTCCCAGCAACGGGTTCATAGATATTGTCTCCCGTTCCATAAATATTCTGACGCACAGAAATTCTTCCATGGCAAGCCAGATGTACGCAGATATGATTTTGCGCCCCCAAACCGGAGAAGCCAGCCTGGACGATATTTCCCAGGCGGCGGGGATTATCGAGTCCGGACGCGCGGAAATGGAAAAAAATTTGCCGCTCCTGTTGTCAGGATTAAAGGAACGCGCCGGTAACATAAGGGCGTTTAACCACATATAATAGCCGTAAGAATAGGAATCTCCATAAAGTTTTGACGGCGGGAGGAGGCTAGGTATGTCCACCGATAAATTTGAACACGCGACTTTTTACCTGACGCAATATCAAGTAGACCATATACGTGAGCTGGCTAAAAAGAACCAAATATCCAGAAGCGCTTTGATAAGAATGATTATACGAGAATATTTGGCAAAGCAGCCGGATATAAAACAATGCTAGGAGTAAACGGGAATGAATCAGGTCGCTGATTAAAATATTCCCCGTAATCCGCCATACTTCCAGACCGGCCTTATGATTTTTTAATGATTAAGCGCCGGTTTGCTTATTAAGAGATCCCTTTATTATATTTTTATGTTTTAAGACCCGTCTTTGCGGCAATACTTATAGTAAATATCAAATATATTGAAGAAGAGGGGTTTTATTATGCGAAAATTGATAATAGCTCTGGTCGCCTGCGGCTTTTTAACGGGCGGATTTTATATGTACGCTAACCGGGAGCCGGGTCTGGGAAACGATGTTTTGCGTTTACATATCATCGCTAACAGCGATTCCGCGCAGGATCAAAATTTAAAGCTCCAAGTGCGAGACGCCGTCCTTAAAAAGATGAACGCCTATTTTATGAATGTCGGTACCCGTGAAGCGGCTGAAGCCGTCGCCCGCGCGGAGTTGGGCCATATAAAACAAGCCGCCGAACAAACTATTATGTCTCAGGGGTATGATTATCCGGTAGAAGTTTTTTTAGGGGAATATGATTTTCCCACCCGGGTATACGGAGATTTAGCCCTTCCGCAAGGGCGTTACAAGGCTTTAAAAATCGTTATCGGGGAAGGTACGGGGAAAAACTGGTGGTGCGTCCTGTTTCCGCCTTTATGCGTAGTGGCGGATTCGGAAAGCGGTTTGAGCCTGAATGCCCCGGAGCAGCCCGCCAAGGTATCCTGGAAATTGTCCGAATTATGGCCGTGGCGTCATGACTCTCCTTAAAGTTTATTTTTTAACGCGCCAATTATGCCGCCCCGTTCTGTGTTTTGTCCCCCCCTCATGCGCCCCCACGGTCTCCGGTTTCTCAGGAGGCGTATCAGGGGGCGGCTCTTCAGAGTATAGTGGCAGGTATGAAAATTTACGTTAAAAATGCGGGCTAACTTTAAAAATATGCTAA
>JAISWS010000179.1 GCA_031270725.1 Syntrophomonadaceae bacterium
GGGGCCATACAGAATTTCGCCTATGAAACCAGCCTGTCGCTTGATGAAGTATATGCGCTTGCCGATGTGGTACACGATAATAAAAATTTAGCGGCCAGTATATCCAGCGGTTCATTCAAAACGGACGGCATGATCGTGGCGCCATGCAGTATGAAAACGCTTGCGGGGATTGCCGCGGGCTATACGGAAAACCTGCTGCTTCGGGCAGTGGATGTCTGTATTAAAGACAGCCGTAAAGTTGTTATCGTTCCGCGGGAGACGCCGTTGAGCAGATTGCACCTGCGGAACATGAAAGAAGCCGCTGATTACGGATGTATTGTCGTTCCGCCGCTGCTCACTTTTTACAACGGCGCCGATACGCTGCAGAAACAGATAGACCATATTGTGGGTAAAATATTTATGCAGTTGGATATTGATTACAAAAAATTCGTGCCCTGGAAGGGGGAAGCCTTATGAAATCACTCCAGTTTGATGTTGGCGCGGGCCTCCATAAAGTTGAGGGCGTATTGGTTTTCTGCGGGAAAGATATGTCGCTTACCATAGGCGGGGGCGATACGCCGCATGTCGGGGCCGCTTCTGTGGCGAGCCCCCGGGAGAGTTTAAAAAAAGACGGACGGATATCCGCAACCGCTTCCGTCCTTTGCGTCATGGGCCACAAAGACGATATGGCCGCCCGGCAGGCGGCCCTGCGCTTTGCCAGCGAATTTAACTGTACGGTAACGGTGTCGGTTGGGCTGCATATTGATAACGCCACGGAGGATGATTTTATAAAAATCCAGGGTAATTTTGACAGCTTGCTCGAAAAAATAGCGTCATCGCTCAAGGAGTCAAATTAACCGCGGTAGACTGTCTAAAAACAACAGATTAATCTACTCGAAAAGGAGTTGCCATGCCTGATATTAGTACCCAGTTTGCGCTTGATAAAATCCCGGAGATTGTTGGTGATTCGGGCGCTGAACTGCTGCAACGTTGTTACACGGTTTTGACAAATACCCGGTGGCCAATCTATATTGTCGGCCCTTCCGGTTCGGGAAAAACCATTATTGCCATGAATATCGCAAAAAATACGCTTTGGAGCGTAAGGTACCCGCCTACTATGTACAACTCAGTCCCGAACAGACGAAGACCAGCCTGATACTGGGCCTCCGGCTTGAGCAGGGGAGCCTTGTCGTAAAAAACGGCATTGTAGCCGAATGTATGGAACGGGGCGGGGTCATTGTTGTAGACGAAGCTACCCACGCCATGCAGGAAGTGCTTTTGATGTTCAACAGCATCCTTGACAGGACCTCGGTAACCGCCATCGGGGATAAAATTGTCTTTGCCCATGAAAATTTTAGGATATTGTTTTGCGCCAATGACAGCCAATATTCGGGAAACATAAAACTTCCGCAAAGTTTCGCGCAGCGCCTTGTCTGTTTTTATTTCGATTATCCGGAATCGGAAGATGAATTAAAAATAGTGGATAAAATTGTGGCCGAAGAATGTAAAATACCCGATGAGGTTCCGGTTGAGGTGAAACGGTATGTTATTGATATTATGCGCGAGATGCGGAGCAAGACCTATCCGCTTTCTGTCCGCAATGCGGCAATTGCCGTGGTCATGTGCAATCTTGCGCTGGCCAGGACGCAAAGAAACGTAGATACGGTCACGGTTGATGATTATTTTATCACGGGAAACAATGTTGAAAGCATCCGCCGTTCAATAGCCGAGCGGATTGGCTTTAAGGATGTTGAAAACATAAGCGACCTGAGCAGTCCTGAATTAAACAGGTTTGTAAAATTTATCAGCGTTATCGGCGTAAAACGGTTTAAAGAGATAATTCTCGAAAGCTTTATGTATTATCTTGACGTAGATCTGGGTTTCTACGATTTGCAGTTGGCAAAGGATAAAATTCAAGCCGCAATATTATGATAAACCTGTCGGTAATCTGCCCGGAGATGGCAGTCAGAGTGCTCAGGGTCGAGAAAAAAAAAGAATTTGCGGCCCTTTATGCCTCCCAAGAAATCGATGAAGACAGCCCTTTTGTTTTTATTGATAACGGCCAGGAAGGCTGCGATATTTGTTTCAATATAGAAAAAGTAAAACAGCTTCATGCGGAAAGCTGGCTTAAAAACCGTGTTGACTATGAAGTTTTAATTGACGGATTTATCATCAAGCAGATTGCCCGGCTGCGGTATACCGTCAAAAGGGACACCTTTGACGAACGGTTTCAGACACATATCATTAAAATAAAGGAAAGTCCGCTTTATTATATTATTTATGAAAATTTGTTTTCGGCAATGAACGAGTATAACCTTTGTTTTGACTTTCCTGAGCTGGCCCGTATTCTTGAACTTTTGAACAGCGCTGTTATGTTTAGCGGAACATCCCGCCTAAAAGCCTTTGGGCCCGGTTTTGAGCTGTTTATTCCCTATATGACCGCCCTGGAAAAATTAATCCGTTATAATTATGTAAGCGGCGAGGTGGATATTAGTTTTATTAATTTTTGCCTGCCCTTGTGCCTTTCGGCAAAAAGAACCAATTATGTCAATGTCATTAGCGCCTCCAACCTGATAGAAGAGTGGCTGTTTGAGGCGAAAAGTATGATAGTCCGCCGGGCGGAAAAAGCCGCCAACGCCGGGACGCAAAAAATAAATCCGCCCTATTCGAAGGACATCAAATCGGTTACGGATCGTGAGCTGGATGAAATTGACCGCAACGCCCAGGGATTGAGCGTCCGTTCCAAACTTGAGGATGTGGCAAAAGAAGTGGGCCTCCAGGCCGGAACGGGCAGGGTAAAGCATAAAACCAACGATACGTCGCTGTTTTTTCTTGACACCGTCAGAAAGTACCACAAAGAAATTTCGGAACTTGAGTATGTTTTTAAGCGGGCTTTCACGTCAATGAAAATCGTTGACTCTTTTGACGGCGATATAAACATGAATAAACAGCAGGCCGCCTACCTTGCTTCCATCACACGGGAAGAAACAAAGGTATTTCAATATTACCGCAAAAAGAAAGTGTCTGTTGATATTGTCATACTGCGGGATGTTTCGGGCAGTACCCATAAATTCGAAAAAGAATATGCTGAAGGGCTTATTGAAATTTTGGCGGCGGTAAATAGTTTTAAAGGCATTAGAACAATGGAAATAGATTTCGGCGGCGAAGTAAGAATGAATAAAGATTTTGATCAGACTGTGGAAATGGCATCCATATTCCCGGTTTCAGGTGGAGGAACCAGTTTGCTGCCCGCCGTCCGGTTCCTTTTCCGGCAGACTTTCAAGGGAAAACGGCGGCTTTTATTCATCCTTTCTGACGGCGAAATCAATGACCGCGAGCAGGCGGACTGGGAATTGGACGATTTCTGTACAAAAAACAATGTAAATGCCGTTAAGGTGGCCCTGGGGGCCTTCGCGAATAACGGTTATGAACAAATACATGTCCGTAACCTGCATAAATTCATCGCAAAAAAGATTTTGGAGCAGGGGGTGACCGATGAAACAGAGTGAGCTGTGCTGCCCCCACGGAAAACGGATCATTATCGCCGAGGAAAACGGCATGGTGGTGTATTTGCACGCGTTAACCGGAGAGTATTGTGCGCTTATGAATTCCTTTGATACAACGCCTGAAGAAATACTGCAGGAAATGATTCAAACGATCCTCGACGAAAATAAATTCCTTTCTTTTGATGATATGAGCAGTAATTGCTTTCATGAATTTGCGATAATTTTCAAGCGGGATTCCGTTGTTCGTGAACAGGTGTATGAAAAGATCGCCGCCCTGAGCGGTCCGGGGGGCGACGTAAGCGGCGCAAAGAAGCTGTTCGCCGTGGTTCTGACCGTATTGTCGGATCCGCAAATTCGTTTGGATGAGCGTAAATTCAAGTCCCTTGTTTCGGAGTT
>JAISWS010000027.1 GCA_031270725.1 Syntrophomonadaceae bacterium
CAATCATTGAAGCCAATGAGTAGTCGTATGAGGTCAGCATTGTTATTTTTTCATTATTTTGCTTTTTAGTCTGTAAAAACCCGGTAGTCACTTTTTTCATACTACAAGTCTCCTTTGAATTATCCTGTAAAATTCAAATATCTTTTATCTTAGTTTCTTTTCAAAGAGTTCTTGCCATTTAAGCCGCTCACTTTCACTGATTCCGCCTTTTCTGGCCGCAATTTCAGCAGTATGAACCCCTAAATCACAATATAACTTCAGTATTTTTTTATTCGACTTTTCCAGACTTTCCATATGAGACCTAACCGTGTCCATATCTCCGCGCGCTATTGGTCCTGTCAAAGCATCCGGCAACCCTAATTTACCCAAATTGTTAACTGTTCCGGCCATCAGCGGCAAATAACCTCTCAGCGCCATATTTCCATCTATTCCGGCTTGCCGAAGCAACTTAACCCCTAAGTCGGCCAATGTTACCAAATAATTGGACACTATGCAGGCTCCAGCATGATATAAAGGTTTAGCTTCAGTATCTATAATAAAGTATTCTCCTCCCAAAGTTTCGATTAAAAAGATTACCACCTCATAGCCTTCGCTATCACCTTCAATACTGAAAACAGACCCCGGTAAATTTTTAACAGCCTGCTCTACATCCGCCAGTGACTGCAAAGGGTGCATAGACATAGCTATAGCTTTGAAATCTTTAATACTGTCCAATATTTTCGAAGAATGAACTCCGCTTAAATGTACTACTATTTGCTTTTCATGGAAAGCCTTCAGTCCAGCCAATTCATCGGCCACTTTTTTAATAGCGTCATCCGGTGTAGTAATTAATAAAATATCTGCCGAGCGAGAAACGTTTTCCGCACTTGTCAAAACTATACCCGGTATAAACTGCTTCAGCCTTTTTGTAGATTCAGGTTTTAAATCAAAAGCACCTGTAATCTCAAAACCTTTCCGTGCCAGTATAATCGCAATTGCTGTCCCAACTACTCCCGCCCCAATAATGCCGATCTTCTTGTACATAAATTAACCCCCCTCTAGATATAAACTGCTTTACACGCAGCATACCGTCTTGTTCATGATAGATACAAGCGGGTCAATAGCCAGGAGTATCGGCGGGAGACTCCTACAATTTCTTTATTTCGTTTCTTCCTCGTAGCGATACTCTATTCAACACCTCCTCAATACTAGCCCCGTCATCAGGAAATAACAAATCAGGCGCAATTTCCCGCAAAGGAACTAAAACGAACAACCTGTCTCTCATGTGTTGATGAGGAATAGTTAGCTGCTCAGAGCAAATAACTTCTTCTCCATACAAAAGTATATCTAGGTCTATAACACGTGGACCCCATTTTTCTCCTGACTGGCGGCCCATTTTAATTTCAATTTTTTTTATTTTATCAAGCAACGCCAACGGCTCCAGGGCAGTTTTCACAGCTACCACCTGGTTAAAAAAATCATCCTGTTTTTCATTGCCCCAAGGCGGGCTTTCGTAAACAGACGAAACTGCCGTTAATTTCAATTCAGAGATTTTCTCAATTTCCATTATACTTATGGAGAGATTTTCTCTTTTATTACCTAGGTTGGTTCCTAATCCTACATAAACAATTTTACACACTGTTATTAATCCTTAGGCTAACATATATAGCTTGGTTAACGCAATAACTAATCTCTTTTTCTTGTCAGGCTGACCGCAAAATAATCAATATCCTGTATTAACGGCGGATTGGGTTTATACACGCAAACCTCCACCGCTTCCGCCGGATATTTATTTAAAAGCAAATTGGCTATTTTATCCGCCAAAGTTTCTATTAAATTATACGAATTATTTTCAATCACCGCTTTAATATCTCCATATATCATTGCGTAATCAATTGTCTGTTCTATATCGTCACTTGCTGCCGCAGCTTTTAAATCGGCATATATTACAGCATCCACTTTAAAAATCTGGGCGGTATCCTTTTCCTGTCCCAAAACACCATGGCAGCCTTTAAAAGTCAGCCCTTTAGCGATTATTTTATCTTTACCGCTCATTTTTATTCACCATATCCAACATCATAGACATTTGCTTACTGGCTTTAACATCATGAACTCTTATTATATTCGCTCCGTTCATAATAGACGCCGCGGCGGCGGCTAAACTTCCTTCCAATCGCTGATCAACCGCGGCTTCCAATACGCCGCCAATAAAACTTTTTCTGGACGCCCCTATCAGTATTGGCCTGCCCAGGCTTTTAAAATCCGCCAGGTGTTTAATAATCATACAATTTTGTTTAAGGTCTTTACCAAATCCCAACCCCGGATCAATTATTATTTGCTCTTTTCGCACCCCGGACGCCAAAGCTTCTCCAATAGATTGGGACAAGTCTCCGATAATATCTGCTATCAAATCATCATAAACCCTGTCCTGATCAAAATGCATGCGGTTATGCATCAGCACTGCCGGCGCCTTATATGACCCTATAACATCTTTAAGCCTTTTATCCATCTGCAGCCGGCCAATGTCATTTATAATGTCGGCGCCCGCTTTTAAACATTCTTCCGCTACTTTAGCGCGGAAAGTATCTACAGAGACTAAAACCGATTCCGGCAGCGCCGTCTTTAATCTTTCCAGAACCGGAAGCAAACGCCGCAATTCAGTCCTTTCATCCGCTAATTCCGCTTCAGGCCTGGAAGAAACTCCTCCCACATCAATAATATCCGCTCCTTCTTCCGCCATCTCTAAAGCCCGGTTGACCGCCTCCGCGCAATTATTGTACAGGCCGCCGTCCGAAAAAGAATCCGGAGTTACATTGAGAATACCCATGATTAAAGTCTTTTTTCCCAAATACAGAGTTTTTCCTCCGGCCAGTGTCAGTTTTAAGGTTTCCTGTTCGCTATTATCAATTATATCCGCAATTTCATCAGCCAGATTTTTTAAGCCGAATTGCTGAACTTTTAATTTTTCCGTCAGCCGCTGGTAATGTTTTTTGGTTCCCATCAGCAAAACATCGGTATGCCCTTCCGAAAATCCGTTCAAGGTAAGGGTATTACGGCTGATTGCCGCTTCTCCCCCTTTTGACAGCATTTCCTGCTTGATTATAAGCGCAGCCCGGCAAGGGATTCTTTTTAACTTTATACAATGAAACATTCCTTTGGGGAGCAGGTATTCATACGACCCAGCGTCCACTTCAATATCATCCAATATACTGTGTAAATATTGAAGATCATTGATTTTTACAGCATAATGACCTTGCATAGCGGTAATAATCCCCCTGTTCCCGCACTGAAAAGCAATTTTTCTTTTATATAAAATCCTTTTTATATAAAATAGGCTAGCGCAGCCAAATATTTTCTGCCGCTTTTATAGTATAAATTTATAGCCGTTTTTATTAAAATTTCCGTTAAACCGCAGCGGTTACTATTTTCTCAAATTCCTTGCTATCCATGGTTTCCTGCTCAATCAGGCATTCCGCCAGCCGGTGCAGTTTATTAATATTGGTTTCTAAAATTTCCCTGGCCTTTTTATAGCAATTTTCCATATAAGTTCCGGCCTCTTTATCAATAGCATAAGCAATCGCGTCGGAGTAATTCTTGTCGCGGGATATGTCCCGGCCCAAAAACACTTCTTCACTTTTGTGTCCGAAAGTTAAAGGCCCTAATTCTTCTGACATTCCATATTCGGTTATCATTTTTCTTACAATGCTGCTGGCCCTCTCTAAATCATTCTGAGCCCCAGTACTTATATCATTAAGCACTAAAGCCTCCGAAACCCGTCCCCCAAGTAAAATGGTCACCTCATTCAGCAAGTGAGATTTGGTAATGTAGTTGCGGTCTTCTTCCGGCAGCAGAAGAGTATGTCCGCCCGTCCGTCCTCGGGGAATAATTGATATCTTGTGCAGTTTATCCGTATCCGGCAGGAAAAAACTGACCAAAGCATGTCCCGCCTCATGATAGGCAACCAAGCGTTTTTCTTTATCTGATATCACTCTGGTTTTCTTTTCCGGTCCGGCTATTACTCTTTCAATAGCTTCCTCCAATTCTTGCATGCCAACCGTTTTTTGGCCGCGCCGCGCCGCCAGTAAAGCCCCTTCATTTACCATATTGGCTAAATCGGCTCCGGTAAATCCAGGCGTCCGCTTAGCTAAAACTTCTAAATCAACGTTTTCATTCAAAGGCTTATCTTTAACATGCACTTGAAGGATGGCTTCCCTGCCTTTTACATCCGGCCGGTCAATTAGTATATGACGATCAAAACGGCCCGGCCTGAGCAAAGCCGGATCCAAAATATCCGGTCTGTTAGTTGAAGCCATAACTATTATTCCCTCATTAGTGCTGAATCCGTCCATCTCAACCAATAATTGATTTAAAGTCTGTTCTCTTTCGTCATGCCCTCCGCCCAAGCCAGCGCCTCTCTGCCGTCCTACAGCGTCTATTTCGTCTATAAATACTATACAAGGAGAATTCTTTTTCGCTTGTTCAAATAAATCTCTCACTCTAGCTGCGCCCACTCCCACAAACATTTCCACAAAATCTGAGCCGCTGATGGAGAAAAAAGGAACTCCCGCTTCTCCGGCCACTGCTCGCGCCATTAATGTTTTACCGGTACCTGGAGCTCCAAAAAGCAATACCCCTTTAGGTATTTTAGCGCCTATCTGAACAAATTTCTCAGGGTTTTTTAAAAAGTCCACCACTTCCTGCATCTCTTCTTTGGCTTCTTCAGCCCCGGCTACATCTTTGAAAGTAACTTTCACTTGCTCACCGGAGAGGATTTTAGCCCGGCTTTTGCCGAACTGCATAACCCTGTTTCCGCCTCCCTGAGACTGATTCATAATGAAAATCAAAAACGCAATCAAAATTAATATTGGAAACAGGGTACTCAGTAAAGAAACATACCACTTAGGGCCTTCCTTTTCTTTGATTTCGTAATTAAATTTCTTATCTTCAAGATATTTAATCAAAGGGCCTTCTTTAAGCGCGGTCATAGTAAATTTTCCGCCGTCTTTAAGTACCCCGCTCACATTATAAACTCTGTCATCTACCTCTATAAGCACTGCTGATATTTGCCCTTTTTCCACGTTGGTGATAAAATTCTGATATGACATGGCTTCTATTTTTTCATCGCTGCGGTCACTTAAATTAACAGCAAAAAGAGCTAATAAAACAATCAGTACATATATTGCTATATTTTTAAGGGCTTTTTCCAAATTTTTTCCTCCCTTTAAACCGTTACGCGTATTCGTTTTATTTTATCATAAATTATACCCTGTTTTCAACATTTTCCAGCACCTCAAACGTGCTTTTAATTCATCTTTTCCGTTTTTACTGACAGTATTTTCCCTGTCCTATCGCTCACTGTAACCAATTGCGATAACATTATCCCTAATATCCCTAAAACTTCATCTTCCGTTGCCAGCAAAGGAATATCGTTTCTGTCCGTGAAAGGAATTCTCAATTCATTGAGAATTTTTTTTATTTTTTTGTGTCCCAATCCATTCACTTTTATAGTATCACCCGGTTGTTTAGAACGTAAAAATATTTTTTTCCCTTCCAGATAATTATAATCAAGCACATATTTACAATGTGTCTCCGGAAAATCTTTGGGGCTTAAAATATCAAAATAAAAACGCCGCTTTATTTCAGGGCAAATTATCGAACCTGGAATATTAATTTCGTAATTGAACGCTTGTTTGGATACCATAACTTTACTTAATAACAGTTTATCATATATTTTATAAGCTATTATACTATCTTTACAATTTACTTTTTTAGAAGAGCCCGGTTGGCAAAATAAAGCTCTGATTTTTTCTATATCACGCATTTCCCAGTTTTTCCGGCCGTTACTCATATGCCGCAAAGCGCGCTGTAAAATACGCCGCTGCCCAGCCGCGTGCAGTTTTAATAATATCTCCAGTTTGAAAGAAATATTATCCTCAGTTTGTTCCAACAAAGACTGCCGCCAATATTTTTCCACTTCCTGCTCAATAAATTCATCTTCGTCAGCCGCAATTGCCGCTAATTGTTTAAGCGCCGTCATGATTTGCGGATTAAAATCCTTTTTTAATGAAGGTATCAGTAAATGGCGGATACGGTTGCGGGTAAACGAGAGGTTGTAATTACTTTTATCTTCCGCAAATACTATCCTGTTTCGCACGGCAAAATCTAATATTTTTTCTTTTGTTACATCTAAAAGCGGCCTGATAAGGTAATCCCGGCCCGGCTTCATTCCTACCAGACCTTGTACTCCGCTGCCCCTCAATAAATGCATTAACACCGATTCACCCAAATCGTCAAGGTGATGGGCAGTCGCGATTTTTCCTCCGTAATTTTCAGACAGTTCCTTAAAAAACCGGTATCTTTGTTCACGTCCGGTTAACTCCAGAGATTCTTTTTTCTGCTGAGCGATTTCGGCGACTGCAATATGCTGAACGGCTAATTCTATATTCCACGCGGCACAGGTATCTTTGACTAATTGTTCTTCCTTATCGGCATCGGAGCGCAGCTTGTGGTTAACATGCGCTGCTCTCAGCTGAAAACCCAAAACCGCGGCCAGCTCTTTTAAAATAAACAGCAACGCCATAGAATCCGACCCTCCCGACACGGCAGCAATCACCACATCTCCGGGATCAATAAGCCGATGTTCATTAATGAACTCACATACCTGGTTTATCACTTTTTTCACCTTGAATAATATAATTTTTCAATTGTCAATGAAACTATGTATCAAAAATAATATACCGGTTTTTATTTACAGTCAAATTAAATCTACCCGGGCGCAAATTACAGTCATATCATCGTCAGGATATCCTTTGCAGAGATTCAGGGCTTCTCTGATGATCAATTCCGCTGTTAACTGAGGGTCCTGCTCATTAATATTAAGAATAAACTCCGGAAGCCAAGCTGCCCTGGTGTTATTGTGCGGTTGATATATAACTCCGTCACTTACTAATATTATCATATTCCCCGGCCTGAGTTGTCTTTTTTCATTTACTATGTCCACGCTTTCCAAAATTCCAATCGGCAAAGAACTCACCGCAATCGTTTCTACCTGATTTTTATGTTTAATAAACGCCGGAGCGCCGCCTACTTTTATAAAATCAGCTTCCGCCGTGTATAAATCAATCAGCAGCATGTCCAAAGTAGCAAAGCATTCTCTTGTATTACGCAGCATCAAAACCGAATTAATGGTTTGCAAAGCTAAATCTTTATCAAAGCCCCGCACCAGCAGGTTTTCCAAAAGTTTAACCGCAGCCTGGCTTTCTTCATACGCGCTTTCTCCAACCCCCATACCGTCGCTAAGCATAATCAGCTCTTTTCTGTGATGCAGCGGACGGATAGTATAACTGTCCCCGCAGGGAGTTTCCTTTCCTATTTGCACGGTTCCGTAAGCCAGCCGGTAATTATGTTTTTCAGCGCAGATTACCTGACAATGTCCTGTGTTCTCACCCGTTTCACAAAATTTCTCACATACTGCCAGGTCGCTATCCAAGTATTCCGATAAAACCGGCGCTAATATTCTTTCGCACTTTGCCTTGTTTTTACAGCTTTCCATAAGAACCTTGACTCCGTATATCTGATTTTCATTTTGAAGCGGAATTATTTCCTCCGCATTAACACCTAAATACCGTAATTTTTTTCTTATATGCCGCTCAGATTCCAGCTTGGGGAATGGTTGGCCGATTGTTTCCCTGGCCAGATTTTCTATGACTTTACTGATCCCTTTTAACTGCAATGAAACCAAATCATGGGAATCCTTTAATTTATCCGCCCAATACTTATTGAGTTTCAAAGTTTCATAGAGGTGATTAATTTCACGCACCATATCTCTTCCTTTTATGCAGACCCTTTTATATTCCACAGAACAGTCCTGGTACTTTAATTCTCCCTGGGCTTCCATCATGGCAAAAAGATCCATTATTTCCCGGGCGGTATGGTTAACCCCGTTTTTCCAGCATCTTTCGTAACGCGAACACTGATTGCAAAAATTATCAGTAATCTCTTCATACAGGTAATCCAGATAAGAGTTCCCGTACTTTTTACTTCCAGTATAATAATCCGTCTTAAAAACCGTACTCATTTCGTCAAAAACTTCCGCTAATCCTTGTATGCGCGCCAGCGCTATTCCCCCTGTATTGAAAACGGAGTCCGTCCCGTTAGCCGCTTCAATTTCCAGGCCGCCGCTTTTAGACAACGGAATAACTATATTTTTTAACCGGGAAGTTTTTATGAAAACAACAAAACCGACGGAGGCGATGCTGGCTTCCCAAATCCCGCTGATAGTGGTTTGAATATTATTATTAAACAGCGAAAAACTTAAAATTCCCAGCATAAATCCGACAATGTTGCCGGTAAAGCCAAAACTTCTGAATAATCCTGCTAACAATCCTGAAATAGCATAGAAGCTAATCGATTCCGCCAAAACCGCAGAAGATAAAGAGGGAATGAAGCCCACCCCTACCCCTGCCATGGTTCCTCCGCTGCTGCCCCATATAAACGCCGCCAGCAAAATACACCAGGAGCAAATAATATTCCCTGCACTTATTCCCCAAAAAACCGCTCCGTTCAAACCCATAATAAAACCCATACCTAAAACTACCAATGAAGCTTTTTCTTCAAAACTGAACTTCGCAGGCTCTTTGCGTTCATGCCAGGATTTCTCCACCAACAGGCACATAAACGTTATGATGCCGCTCAGCAAAGCTTCAAAAACAATCACCATAATTCCGTATAAAGTCATGCCCTGCACCAAGAGCAACAGTGCTTTTACCACAAAAATTACCGCCGTAATAAACAAAGGCATCCCCCAGATAACCTTATCTTCAGGCATTATATGCCATTGTATGATTACGCCTAAAACCGCTAAAGCAATTATATTTGACCACATCTCATACCCGGAGGTAAACATTAAAATCCCTATTATTGAACATAAAAACACTATAAAAGAGCGGCTTTTCTCCCGATGCCCAAAGGCTACGGCAAAAGCATAGCTAAAAGGCAGCAGTTCCCCTAATATGAAAGCACGGGAAAAAACCAGTGCCATAATGAAAAAGAAAATGTTTTCGTACTTTAAAGCGTCCCTTTTAAATAAAAACGCTAACTTTTCCCCTTGTCCGGTTAAAAATCGCAAGTCTATTTTCTGCCGCCAAGTTAAACTCCGCCTTTTGCGTGTCATTCTTTTATTAGGCATAGTCGTTTTACTTGTTCTTTGAAATGGATAAACTTCCAGTTAGACCAGCCTCCTTTTAAAAGTTGGTCCATTCAGTATATCAAATTTATTTGGATAATTTTGTAAATAAAGATCCGGCCGGCCATTTTATTTTAAACAAAGTTTGCGATTTACTTAGTTTTTTTTACAAACGATTATCCACAGAAGCCCATATTATTCCTTCTAAAATATCACTTTCGCTAACTTGTATTAATTCTTTTTCAAAAAACTCTACAACAGAACAAACTATCATTGCCCCTGAGACAATAATATCCGCCCGCTCCGGCTGCAGCCCCGGCAGGCGTTTTTTCTGCTCCGGCGATAAACTTTTGAGACATTTATACAATTCCCATAGTTCATTCTTAGTCAAAATCTGTCCATGAATTTCAGAGTAATCATATTCTTTCAGCTTTTTTTTCACAGCGGCCAAGGTGGTCGCTGTGCCGCCGACAAACACCATATGATAGCCGGACAGCTTTCTTTTATGTTCATACAGCGATCTTAAAATATTTTCAGCCTGACCGGATTCCATAGCGCTTTCTGCCGCTCGCACCGCCCCTAATTTAAGGGAATAAACAAACATTCCCTCATCATATTCCCAAGTGAATTCTGTACTGCCTCCGCCCAAATCAACTACTACAAACGGGCCGGATATACACAATCCTTTCTTTACTCCCGCATAGCTCATCTGAGCTTCCCGCTCTCCGCTAATAACGTCAACTTTTAAATGTAACTCGTTTTTTAATCTATCTAAAAACTCATCTTTGTTTTCAGCTTCCCGCACAGCGCTGGTAGCCACTAATCTGTATTGTTTGACATTCATTTGCTTTAAAATATTGTGAAAATCAGCCAAACATCTTGCGGTTTTATCCATAGCTGTCTTACTGAGCCGTTTCGTTTCGCTTAACCCTTCTCCTAAACGCGTGGTTTCCATGGCCCGCGCCAGCGGCTTTAAGTTTTCGGATTCCCCCAGTTCCGCTATCAGCAGCCTACAGGAATTGCTTCCGATGTCAATTGCTCCAATTTTCATTAAATTTACTCCTGATTATACGCAAATCCTGTCCGTACCTAAGGCACCCGCAAGCATTGCGAAAAATATAAGACCCTCGAATATGACATTAAACCTAACATTACAAATACACAGCAACTGTGATTTCCATACGCACATTATATCATTATTGCAGCCCTTAGCAATTGCGCGAACAGGATATAACGCAGCTAAAGCCCCCCTCCGGCAAGTAGTATCAGACAGGTTTGTCAGAAAATATTTAAACGGTTTATAATCCAAGACTCATCGGTTTCATTACGTTTGCAATGTCTCACAAAAGGCTAAACCCCGATTCTCAAAAAATTTGTTTAAGCGGTAAAAATTTCTCTTGACAAGCGTTTGTGATGGAAGTATGCTTTAATTAGTTAATTATTTAACTCATTAACTAATTAACGCTGTACGACGAAAGAGGTGATGGTTTTGAACGACGAAAAGCCCGTCTTTGTCCAGATCATCGAAATGATTGAAGACGACATTCTTTCCGGGGCGTATGGCGCGGACGAGCTGATTATCTCCACGCCGCAAATATCCAAGCTGCTGTCCGTCAACCCGGCGACGGCGCAACGGGCGGTCGGGGTGCTGACGGATCGCGGGATTATCTACAAAAAGCGCGGCGTAGGCATGGCGGTCGCTCCGTTTGCCAAAGAGCGCCTTCTGGAAAAACGAAAGGCGGCCTTCTTTGAAAAAGCCGTGCCTGGTTTTGTGAGCGAGGCAAGGAAAATCGGGATTTCAGGTGATGAATTAATAAAAATCGTAAAGGAGCATATCAATGATTGAATTTTCAAATGTAACAAAAAGGTACGGAAAGATCGTCGCGTTGGACGGTTTTTCCGTCACAATTGACAAGCCGGGCATTTATTGCCTGCTGGGGCGCAACGGCGCGGGCAAGACCACGCTGCTGAAACTTTTGGCGGGGCATATCCCTGCAAGCAAAGGGTTCGTCGCGGTAAACAGAAAGACTACCGCCCCGCTCGCCATGCCGGAGGAAGTGCATTTCGTCGAAACCGGAGCGGCACAGTTCAATATGCGCTTGGCGGATTTGTTCAAAGCCGCGGCGGATGTCAATCCGGCGTTCAATGTCTCTTTCGCAATGGAACTTGCGGCGCGTTTCAAACTTGACAGTACAAAACGGTATAAGCAACTGTCTTTCGGGATGAAAGCCATGGTGAACACTATCATCGCTATGGCTTCCGGCAAGGAAATCCTGCTGCTCGATGAGCCTGTGCTCGGCTTCGATCCGGTCATGCGAAAGGTGTTTTACGACCTGCTGCTGGAAAGCTGCGAGGAAAGCCCCAAAACCGTAATCGTTTCAACGCACATCATAGACGAGATCGAAAAAACGGCGGAAAGGCTGATCATCATAGACAAGGGGCGCCTCACGCTGTTTTGTGATATGACGGAGATTGACGAAAAAGCTTACTGCGTCACGGGTGTCGCCGAAGCCGTCCGGGAGGCGACGGAAGGCCTTAACGTAATCGACGAAACAAAAGCGGGCGGATTCGTCTCACGGTATATCTATGACCGGCGTATTGAGGCGGACGGCAAATACTCCGTGTCCGCGCTCGGGCTCACGGATTTCTTTGTCAGTCTTGTCGGGGACGAACAAAACAACGGGGAGGCTATACAATGAAGACGCTCAAAGGCATCGTAAAAATCAATCTGAAACAATCAAAACCGGCTTATCTGATCGTCGGGATACTGTTTTCGACGACCTTCGCGTCAGAAATCATTACCCGCGTGATATTGCGTTTGGGCGGCGGCGGAGTGGCGCTCGGCAATTATCTGCTGATTCTGCCTCTGCTCATGGGTATATTCATCCCAGCGAAAAATTTCTCCAAGTTGCTGAATCTGGGTTGCAAGCGTCTTGATTTCTTCAAGGCTTGTCTGACGACCTATGTGACCGCGGCGTTTTTCACAACGCTTGTCTGCCTTGTCCTGTGGTTTGTCGTTGATCCTATCATACTGACGCATATGAGCGAGCCGTCGCTCTATAACCTGTTCGATGTCTTCGGCTTCGCGAAAAACGGCTTGGCTGCCGCGTTCTTTCAGATGTTCGCGTTCCTGCTGCTCACATCCTGCGCGGCGCATACGCTGACACTGGCTCAAGGGCGCTGGTACGGCTGGCTCGCGGATGCGCTTATCATCGCCGTCATTTCCGTGTTCACGCCGATAGCCCCGCTTCGCGCCACGCTCGTGTGGTTTTTCAATATGATTATATTCCACGACTTGGCCGCCGTGCAGATACTGTCCTGCCTGATTCTGGGAGTTGCTGTTTACTGCGCCGGGCTTGTCCCTATCAGGATGAGGAAGATTTGAACGTAATGGAGTATGGTAAATTAATCTTTCCTTCAGTCGTTGATCGCTTCGATCCCTTTCGCTTCCAGTTCTTCAAGCCCTTGCAGCATATTCGCCGTTTCCTCCGGCGTGTGGCCTTCCCAGTCCCGCACTTCGCCGACGATGCGCAACGGGGCGCTGCTACGGTAGGAACGGGTGATATTGCCCGGGAACTTCTTGTCCGTCAGGTTCGGGTCGTCTTCGATTTCCCCGGCCGGCTCCACGACGTAGATTCTTCCTCGGCCGTTGCCGACGGCAAGCTCCGCTCCCCAAACCGCCGCCTCCATAGTGGCGGCGAAGTATATGAAACCGGCTTTTTGGCCTTCGCCGTAGTTCGAGTTGTAACCGGGCCGTAACAGATCGCCAACAGCCAGATCAGCTTTCGTGCCGTGATAGAAAGGGCCGGCATCATCAACTTTCTTGACCACTCTGATCTGCAAACCCCGCATCACCGCCAGCGCCGCCTCATGCAGTTTGGGATCGCGGCTGGCGGTGCAGTCCTGGTCAACGAGAACCGGTGTTTCCGGCTGGGCGGTTTTCGCCAGAACGGCATTGGCCATGACGCAGATATTAGACACCAGGCCCACCAGTTCAATGCGCTCAAAGGGCGTCTTTTTCAAATATTCATATAGCTCATCCGAACCAAAGGACGGTTTGTAAAAGCGTTTGTCGCTATCCGAAATCAATTCGCCCGTCTCGCCGTAGAGGTCATGGCCGGGCGTGCCCCTGACGCAGTGTGCAACAGGCAGGTTCTTGCCCTCCTGGGTTTTGTAGTAGTCCGCGCCGTGGGTGTCAAATGTGAACACCACCTCATCTCCGCTTTCCCGATACTTGCGGATTTTTTCCGCTATGGGCCTGTCCAGCGCCTCCGCACCGGGAAACCCCAGGACGCCATCGACGAAATCGTTCTGGTAATCCACCACTATCAAGCATCTGGTCATAAACTCATCCTTTCACGTTATAGGCCCATCCCCATGTAGGCGTCCCCGGCCCGTAGTTCCTCCAGCATTTGCGTCAGACGCTTTTGCCTGGCTTCTTCTTCCCACTTTCGACGCGCTGGCGCATTAGCGTTAATCTGTACTCCGCCGTGCTCTCTCTAGTGTTTACCATACTTTTCTCCTGTTCCGTTCGAATTCACACTTGTGCTTTTTCAAGCCCTTTCGGAGTCTATAGTATCACCGCAGTCTGCCTGATACAGTGCGCCTTGCTATTTGACGGTTCTTTCCAATGCTAGTGAAGACAAGTAAAAAAGTTTGCCATTGCGGGGAGTTAAACAACAAAGCAATCTATATTTTGGGATTGCCGCGCTCCGTTCGCAATGACGGCAAGCGTTCAAAATCCATCAAGATTGGCAAAAACTTATTTGACGCTTACAGAGAACCTCTGACAAAACCCCTGGCATTTTAAAAATTTTAAGCAAAAAACAAAAAGATGGGATTGTATGAATCCCAATCTTTCGGGTACTTTCAATGGAGCCAAGCACAGGACTTGAACCCGCAACCTACTGATTACAAATCAGTTGCTCTACCGATTGAGCTAGCTTGGCATATTGGCCTATATAAATTCATTCTCCTGTCAACACAATAACTAATATACAAAAGAATTAAAACACTTGCAATGTTTTTAATATACTTTATACTTTTTCGTTTAATTATCCTTTAAAAGATATAATTAAAACTAAACATAAATGAGTTACCCTTATTTATTAATTATATATTATATATATCAAATTACGTGAAACATCATACTTAGTTTACGCTGCTGCCTAAAATTCTCACTGTTAAAACATCATTCCTCAAACTGCTGGTTATCACTACAGAATGAGCCAAATCATTCCGTATTTTCAAATCTGAAGAACCATAAGCAACTACCGCGTCTCTGTCCGCGCCTTCAGGCAATTCTTCCAAAAAAGGTTTTTCCGAAAAATTAGGAGCCCGTTCCGCAATTTCCAGATTGGCCGTCAAAGCCGCCGCATACAGAGCTGACGCTAAATGGCTTATTCCCCCTCCTACCTTATCCGGCAGTCCAATATCAATCAAATCAGGCGCCAACAGGTACCCTGACTGAACCATATTTACATCCCCTATAACAGCATTAAAAGAGAAAATTTCTCCCGGCCCGATTATGGTTTGGTCGACAGCTTTCACAGCTAAATTAATATTATGAGTACGATTACGATGGCTCGGCAAATAAGCGGTATACTCAGATAATTCTTTGTCTATGCCGGTCAAATCTGAAACCAGCACATCGGGAGCTATTACCTTTTTAGGCAATTCTACAACCATATCTTCTTTATTATAACTGTGTATGCCCTCTATCAGCTTTTGCTTAACAGCATCATAATCCAGTTCTTCTCCCATTTCCTCTTTGAGCGAAACTATCTCCCCGGGGCTTCTATATTCTAACCGGGCGTTACGGGGCGGTTTATAGGTTAATTTATTAATATTATCAAGATACGCTGTCAACGCCTCTTGATTCCAGGATAATGAAGGGTTTATGTCTTTGTTTCTAGCTTGCATCTGGACTAATGTAACAACATTTTGCAAATTAGTCGGCCTGCTATTATCTATGATCTCTGTGAGCGTTTTATCAAAATCATAAGTAAAATCAAATTTCTGGGAATTAAAAATCCACCTTCTTTTCCCTTCCATAAGAATAATTCTTACATCCGACTGTTGCCGACCTACAGTGCTGGTCAGCAGTTCTTCAGCTTCCGCCTTTTCCAGCCCTCCTATATTTTGTCCGTTGACGTTAAGCCCGTACGGAATTTTAGAGCCACCCGGCATAATACAGAACGCACTCGCAAAAACGCTGAAAACCAGCTGAAAAAATGTTATTAAAGTTACTAGCACTATTCTTGCCAACATCAGATACTTAAACCCTTCTTCAACTTTCAAAATTCCTTAAACATTCAACACCAGTTCTCTAAACTTACCTGCTTGAGTTACCTTATCCACTATTTCCTCCGTAATCGTTTCGCCTTTGCCGACCAGCAGCCCGCCCTCATTATCCAAAATGTTTTTATTGGAAATTTTACCAATTAAATACTCCTTTTGCTTTTGGGCAAACAGCTGCGCGGCGGTTAACGGTTCATCATTTGCCTGGGAAACTTCTGTCTCTGCTGCCGGCTCTGCTTTTGGTGTTTTGGCAACCGCAGACGGCTCCAGTTTGTCCAATTCAGTCTTTATAATCTCGGGCCGCAAGACATTTACCTGGCTGGTATTGGATGGAATTACATTTTCCGCAGCAACATCCGCCGCCGGAAACGTCTGAGTGGTTTGAGTATCAGCTTCAGCGGAGATTTGGCTAACTAATTCATCCTTAACCGCTGCCGGCACAGGTTCTTCTGATGGCAAGGGATCTTCTTTACCGGCTGCATCAGACAAATCGCTGTCAATATTACCCTTTTTATCTGAAACAATATTGACAATCAAAGCGTCTTGCCCAAAAGTAATCATTTGCGCCGCCGTAACGAGTTTTTTTTCATTTTCCGCGTTATTATATTCGCAAGCGCTCACCCGCCCGTTGCTTTCATCAATAATTACTTCCGTCACTGTACCAATAAAATTCCCTTCTCTGGTCAAAACGGCATTGTTGATTAAATTAACTCCTTCATTAATCAAATCTATGGCGCCCAGTATTTCATCCGGTTTTTTAATAACATTTGAATGTTCAAGCATAACCGCATCTTCACCAATACCCATAATGTCGGAAAAAGATATTACCCCTGTGCCTAAAAACCACTTGTTGTTACTCACTATGAAAAAGTCTGCTGCTTTTTTGTGCGCGTTTATTACAACGTCTTCTACTTTTCCTATTTCCTTGCCTTCTGAAATACTGAATACTGTCAATCCCTTTATTAGGGCGATTTGTTTCACATTATTACCTCCTTGCCGTAAAAGCCTTATTTATATTTTAAATTTTTTGATATAAAATTTCAAATTCCTCGAATATTAAATAAGCTAAGTCACCTGGTGGGTTTAATCTAAGAATACTTTCAAGGTGCTTTATAGCTTCTAAAATATCACCCTGCTCCTTCAAAGCAAAAGCCTTTATTACCATAGGTCCAAATATTTCAGTTACCTTATCAACTGGTACTTCTTCCATTGTTTCTTCAATTTCTTGTTGTTTTTCCACATCTTCTTTACCTATCTCCTCTTTTAGGTACTCTGAGACACTTGTTTCACCTATAGAATCTTTTGTTTCCATATCCGACGCAAAAATTTCTTCGATTAATTTTTCCTGTTCGTCCCCCTCTTCATTAATCTCGCCCAGTATAGAATCCCAATCATCCGTTTTTGCGATTATTCCCGGTTTTTGTTCTGCAGTCTCTTCTTTAATATCAGCCAGAAGGCTTTCCGGCGCAATATCTTGTAATGTACTGGTGATTTCTCCCTCGTCTTTATGGGCTGTTATCGTAATGTCTCCTGAAAAATCTGCATACGCGCCGCCTTCCGCCTCATCTTCCGTTTCCTCAAATAAAGAGGATAATTCCGCTTTTTCTTCCGATATTTCCAATATCTGCCCTTCCGTGCCGGTTGTTATATCACTTACCGGTTCATCATCCAGTCCGGGTTCTTCCAGAGTATGCTCTTTATGGAACTCAGGTTCCACCGTCAATGCGCCGTCTGATTTTTGTTTATGCTCATCTTCGTCTATCTCTTCAAATAATGATAATGCTTTCATCTTTTCTTCCAGTATTTCCAGCACTTGAGTTTCATTATCCTCAAAATTCCTATCTTCAACAGTCTCCAACGGTAAAGAAGATTCCATTACAAGCGGTGGCTTAGTTGCCAATGTATCTTCTTTTTGTTCCGTTGTTTCCAAATAATCTGCCGCCAACGCTTCCTGCTCATGATATTCTTCTGTCATTTCTTCAAGCGGCGAATCATCTGCTGCTGAAACATCAGATGCGTTTGTTATTATAATCGCGGGTTCAGGTTCTATTATTCCAGCTTCATACTCGTATGTCCTATCCTCGCCCGGTATCCCTTCAGCCGGTTCAGCGGTAACCGCTTCTTCGTCCTCAGCAGTGCCTTCCGCTGCCTGTCCCAGCGTATCCTTACATTCACACGGTTTTTCAGAATCCGCTTCGTCTTCGCTATCAACCTCTGCCTGGAGCGTTGTTTCCTCTTCTGCGGCAATACTTTCGCCGCCGGAAATTATATCTTCCTGTACATTCAGAGCAGGCAACCCGGCCTGTATCCCTTCATCCAGTTCAGCGGTAACCGCTTCCTCGTCCTCAGCAGTGCCTTCCGCTGCCTGTCCCAGCGTATCCTTACATTCACACGGTTCACAAGGCTTATTTTCTCTTTGAATCTCGGCGGCTTTCTCTTCAGCACCCCATTCATCTATTTCTATTTTTGTTATAAGTGAATCTTCTTCTTTGGGTTCTAACTGCAAAAGTTCTTTAACTTCTTCATCAATTTCTTCATCCTGGATTTTTATTTCTGTGCTTTCTTCTTTAATATCTCTTGAAGGTTTCTGCTCAGTCTCATTTTCAAGCGGTACACTTATTGAGCCATATGTTTTCTCCGCAATAACTTCGGCAACGGCTTTGTCAATTATTTGTTCTATTTCTTTATCAGGCTCATAATCCTGCCTTTGAAGTTGAAGCGAGTCCGGTTTATCGTTACTTGGCGCCACGCCTCCAGTCTCCGCTTTGCCAATAAACTCCTGCTCGTCAGCCAACGGCTCCTGTTTGCGCGCAACATCCTCATAGACGGCTGCAATCGCGCTGTCAGCTGTCATTTCCACCGCCTGTTGCGCCGCCCCTTCTTCAATCCCGTCCACCAGTTTTTTATTATAGGCTATGAGTCTGTCTGTGGCGACAACGACAATTAGAATTATTGCATCATATAAAATGATTACCGAGCGCATCGACAACTGCAAAGACACATAAGGAAATGAAGCTGCCAAAATATATGTTAAAATTGTATTTATTACAGCGATTTTCCAAAAATTTCGCTTTTTCCTTAAAAACGCAAACCATGCGCCCAGCAAAACCACGGTAACAATCGCTAACGCTAATTGGTATTGCAAATCATTTCCCCCAAAAACAGTATAAACTTGTTATAAAACTACTAATAAACCAACATAATTAACTTATACCTGGATGTAGATAAGATAGTTCGACAATATTTTTTTAAATTCCTTTATACCTTAACATATAATTTAAAAAGATATCACATTATTTATTGCTGTTTATCGTTTATTTTATCTTATTTCATCAGTTTTCTTTTTCAATTTTTTCAGCCACAACTCACTATCCTTAACCGCTTTTATCACATTAAAGGAAGCTGTTCCGCCCATAACTTTACGGCGGTCTAAACACTCTTTAGTTTCAATATGCTGATAAATATCATCTTCTATTAACGGTGAAAATTCTTTGTATATTTGCGGTTCTATATCATTCAAAGAAATATTACGCTGCAAACAGTAAAGCACCGCCTGCCCCACAATTTCATGCGCATTCCTAAACGCCACTCCTTTATTAACCAAATAATCCGCGAAATCAGTAGCGTTGGTAAACCCCTGCCTAGCAGCATTATTCATGTTCTCAGTACGGAAAGAAGCTGTTTTCAGCATTGGTATGAATACGGTCAAACATTTACTAACCGTATCCACAGCGTCAAATAAAGCTTCCTTGTCTTCCTGCATATCTTTATTATAAGCTAACGGCAAGCCTTTCATAATCACCAGTAAGTTTATCAGGTCGCCATAAACTCTCCCGGTTTTACCCCTTATCAACTCTGCCAGGTCAGGGTTTTTCTTCTGCGGCATTATGCTGGAGCCTGTCGTATACGCATCATCTAATTCTATAAACGCAAACTCTTCCGTAGACCACAGCACTATTTCTTCGGCCCACCTGGATAAATGCATCATCAGTATTGACGCCCAGCTACAGAATTCTAACGCAAAATCCCGGTCACTAACCGAATCTAAGCTGTTTCTGGTTATAGACCCGAAATTCAGCATTTCTTTAACATACTCCCTGTCCAAATCAAATCCGGTTCCGGCTAAAGCGCCTGCTCCTAAAGGCATATAATCTATTCGTTTATAACAATCATTCAGCCTTTCCAGGTCTCTCCGCAACATTTCAAAATAGGCCATAAGATAATGACCAAGACTTATCGGCTGCGCTTTCTGTAAATGGGTATAACCCGGCATAACAGTTCCCGCATGTTCATATGCTAACGCCAGTATAGTTTCCATTAATTCAATCAGCAAACAATATATTGTTTTTATTTCCTCACGCATATACATGCGGATGTCCAAGGCCACCTGATCGTTCCTGCTGCGTCCGGTATGGAGTTTTTTTCCCGTTTCCCCTATTTTATCGATGAGAAAAGTTTCTATATTCATATGTATATCTTCAGCGGCTTCAGTAAGTATCAACCGTCCGGCTTCCAAATCACGCAATATTTCTTCCAGAGCCCCGACAATACATTCTTTTTCCTTCAGAGTAATAATTCCCTGCTTTCCCAGCATGGCAGCGTGCGCGATACTGCCCAGGATGTCTTGCTTGTACATACGCCCGTCTATGGTTATAGAGGAATTGAATTCTTCTGTCAAAGGATTGCTGTCTTTTGTAAATCTGCCGCCCCAAAGCTTCATCCCAACTTTAACTCCTTTATCGTTCTGCTTACCCTTTCTTTTAGTATATAACTTTGTCAAAAAAATTGCATCGGATACAGAAGTTAATTCTTTCTGTATAAAAATAAAGTTTTTACATGGTTAACACTCTTACTTTTTGTATATTGCGCGCACAACGGCCGGCTATATCCTGCAGTTCCTGTCTGGAAAAAGTAGCGGAGTTGCGCAGGCCGGAATCCCACGCGTTCTCCGGATTAAACTGTTGTATGGAGTACAATTCGGCTCCCGCCAACATTTCGGATATGGCAATTATGTCTTGCGCTTCATGTAATGCCGGCACCGCAGTAGTCCTGAATTCTACCATAATGCTTTCCCCCAACAAACGGTTAACGCAATTGCGTATATTGGCAAAATTTTGCGGGCTGAGCCGGCCTCCTGAGGCTGATTTATATTTACTCAAAACCAACGGCGCTTTAATATCCATAGCTACATAATCCAATAAACGGGCATCCAGTAAATAATTCAACATTTCCGGATTAGTTCCGTTGGTGTCTAATTTTACCAGATAACCCCAGCTTTTTATTTCCTCTATAAAATCAGGCAATTTTTTGTGCAGAGTCGGCTCACCTCCGCTAAAAACCACTCCGTCCAAAAAACCTTTATGTTCCTGTAAAAAATCTTTGATTTGCTTTTCGTCAATATCCTGTTCTTTTTGCCTGGCAGATATAATGAGGTTCCCGTTATGACAAAAAGGGCACAACATGTTACAACCCCGGGAAAAAATGACTGCCGCCACTTCTCCCGGGTAATCCACTAAACTTTGTTTAATTAAACCGGCAAAACGCATTTGCTATCCCACTTTATCTTATGGGAACCTCTAATACACATTTTCGGCCCGAATCTGCGCCGTCAGTTATTAGAGGCCCCACTAATATTTTTACTTCATGCCAATTTTATTTGGCTATGGGTATTTCTTCTTCTTGAACCGCCCGGTCAAATAATTTACGCACTTGGAATTCCGCGCGTTTCCCCGCATTCCATTGATCCACCGGCCTTAAATATCCCACCACACGCGAATAAATCTCACAAGCAGTCTCTGTGCCTTCATTATGGCAATGCGGGCACAGTTCATTTTTCCCGCTTAAATATCCGTGACTAGGGCAAATACTAAAAGTCGGCGTCAAAGTAAAATAAGGCAGAGTAAATCTTTCGCAAACTTTTTTCACTAATTTTTTCGAAGATTCAAAAGAAGATACCGCTTCTCCCAGGAAAATATGGAATACCGTCCCTCCGGTATACTGCGTCTGCAAAGATTCTTGCAGCGTTAACGACTTAAGAAGATCATCAGTGTAATTCACCGACAACTGGGTGGAATTAGTGTAGAACGGTTCCGCGCCGCGCCTATAATCAGCTTCATTGGCTACTATTATATTCGGATAAGCGGCTTTGTCTTTCCGGGCGATTCCATAACTGACCCCTTCAGCCGGAGTTGCTTCCAGATTATAAATATTTCCGGTTTCATTCTGATAATCCATCAGTTTGTCGCGCATATAATCCATTACTTCCTGGGCAAAAACTTTTCCTTCTTCACTGCCTATATCCGTTCCTAAAAAATTCAGGCAAGCTTCATTCATGCCAATCAGCCCAATGGTGGAAAAATGATTTTTCCAATATTCATTAAATCTTTCTTTGATATGGCGCAGATAAAATTGCGAATAAGGATACAATCCCGATTCCGTCATATATTCCAATACTTTCCGCTTACTTTCCAGGCTGCTTTTAGCCATATCCATTATCCATTCCAAACGCTGATAAAAATCAGCGCGATCCTTGGCCAAATACCCTAAACGCCCCATATTTATGGTCACAACCCCGATTGAACCGGTAAGAGGATTGGCCCCGAACAGTCCTCCTCCCCTTTTTACCAGTTCCCGGTTATCCAGCCGCAACCGGCAGCACATACTGCGCGCGTCTTCAGGATCCATATCCGATCCTATAAAATTAGAAAAATAAGGTATCCCGTAGCGCGCCGTCATTTCCCATATTTTATCGTAATTGGGGTTATCCCAGTCAAAGTCTTCCGTGATATTATAAGTGGGAATCGGGAAAGTAAAGACCCGTTCTTCCGCATCTCCATCCATCATCACTTCAGCAAAAGCTCTGTTGAACATGTCCATTTCCTTTTGATAATCTCCATAAACCGAATCCTGGTATTGTCCGCCTATGATTACCGGCTCTTTTTTCATGAAATTCGGCACTTTAAGATCTAAAGTTACATTGGTAAACGGAGTTTGAAACCCTACCCGGGTAGGAACGTTCATATTAAAAACAAATTCCTGTAAACATTGTTTTACCTGCGCGTAATCCAGTTTGTCATGCCTGATAAACGGAGCTAACAGGGTATCAAAATTAGAAAACGCCTGAGCTCCCGCAGCTTCGCCCTGTAATGTGAAAAAGAAATTAACGATTTGCCCTAAAATTGAACGAAAATGCTTGGCTGGTCCGCTGGCCACTTTACCCCGCACCCCTTTAAATCCTTCCAGCAGCAAATCCCTGATATCCCAGCCCACGCAGTACACTCCTAAAATACCCAGATCATGCACATGGAAATCGCCGTGGTTATGCATTTCTTTAATCTCAGGGGTATATATTTTATTGAGCCAGTATTGCGAAACAACTAATGAAGAAATATGAAAATTCATCCCTTGCAAAGAGTACGTCATATTAGAATTTTCATTGACGCGCCAATCACTTTTTCCCAGATAGTCTTCAATTAATTTATTATTAAAGAGCAAATGAGCTGTTTCGCGAATGTCCTGATGTTGTTTGCGATAAAGTATATACGCTTTAGCGGTTTTATAATGACCGTTTTTTACCAATACCCTTTCTACCAAATCTTGTATTTCTTCTACGGTCGCTGTCTCATCGTCATTTATGTATTGAGCGATTTCCACTACCTTATTCGTTAACTGCACCGCGTTTTCATAGTCTTTCCCTCCCACAGCCTGAGCCGCGTTCCAAATTGCTTTGGTTATTTTCTCTTTATCAAAAGGCTCCGTCCTTCCGTCTCTTTTTTTTATCTTCTCTATGTTCACTTTTTTATACCTCCGTTCTATACTATATGTAGTGTTTGTTTTTTTTAATAATACTACATTGGGTATATAATACCGCTAAACAAATATAAAAGCAATAAAAATTTATAATTTTTTATATTCCCCATGACGCGGGCATACTAATACTGTTATATCGGTCAATTGATTTTTCGTTCGTCTTTTTTGACAAATTTATCAAAAAACCTTTACAAAATTTCTCGAACACAGTAGAATAACCTTAGAAAAGGAAAAATGCTGGCTAAACTCTCATCAAGTTGAAATGGGAAGGTTTTTGCGAAACGTTGTTTAATAATCAGGAAATGGTATGAATAAAAAACATGGTTTTTATTCAAAGCCGCTCTTACAGTGTTTTTTCATGTATAACAAATTGGGGTTTGCGCGTCAGGCGGAAAAATTCAGCCGCCGGTAGGCTTCGTCCTTATCGTCCTGCGTAACGCCTAAATAGCGGCGGGTAACGGCGAAAGAGCTATGGTTGTAGATTTCCATAATGACCGCCGGGGACACTCCCGCTTTCCAGGCGTGATAGCCGAAAGTCTTGCGCAGGGAATGGCAGGACACGCGGCCCGGCAGCTTCAGGGCTTCGGAGGCGGCGCGGAT
>JAISWS010000032.1 GCA_031270725.1 Syntrophomonadaceae bacterium
CGGTTTCTACCGTTTTTTCGCTGGTTTTCTACTTTTCCGCAATTAGGACACTTTTTCTTCTCGTTTATTTCCGCTTTTCTCATGTGTTTATTATACCATATCAAACGCTATTTGTTCACGCCTCAGAATGGCATAGTCAACCGGAGAGACCAGTTATGAAAAGCCGAGCGGGTTTGAAGAAAAAATTACAGCCGATTGTATGCTGTACAAAGATATGAACCATATTTTGGCGGGAAAGCATTTCGCATAATGCTCATATACACGCATTAACAAAAAATTTAAACTCAATGAGTTGCGGTTTTTAATCTTTAATTTAACACATTAGACCTCATCGGAAAATAATCATCAATAAAAGCATTCAATGTTGGCCTATCTGTAGAATTTAAGTTTAAGTTCTTAGTTGCTAAATCTAAACCTATCTCTTTCTCAATACCATATGGTACCTGCCTGTGTAGCATATGATTGATCATGCATTAAATTATAAATGTTCGCTCCCAATTAAAGTTGAAGAGCCATCAGCCTGTATTGCTGGCGCGCCTCTTCTGCTATAACCATCAACATCTCGCATCGCTGCATTTTGCAACAATGGTGTCCGTCAACAACTCCGGCGTCAGACAATTGCCCATATGTACCACATAGTCTAACATTCGGATCATTAACATCATCTGTGTATCCTACGATATTTGTGAGTTTTCTTTGGGACTGCTCCACACCCTCAACACGCGCCCTGTCAACCGTATCCTTGCTCCCGCAGGCCGCATACCCGGTCGGGTCGGCGCATAATTCACGGGGTTGTTCGCGCAGTGGCGCAGAGGTTCAGGCCGTCGCCCCTATGGGCGTCCTCCCGCATGAAGTGCCCAATGGCTGGCTTGTAGAACCGTGCGCGCAGGTAATACTGCCCGCTTACGCCGCGACAAAGCGAAATGTAGAAACATTATTTGTAGTCCGGGACAAAACATAGCCTTATTATCATTTCGCCCCTTGATAAATCAAGGTTCTGTACGGCATATATCCGCTTTACGCACAAATGAACTCTTTAAAAAATTTCTGTTTACAAATACGTAACATTTAAGGCTTTGCGGTTTACGGTACGAAAATATTTCACGCCCGGATATCCCAAAGTCATAGCTAAAATAACCTGTTCCTTTTTCTGTAAACCAATTTTCTCCGTTAAACTGGGATCCATATCCGCCGCAAATTTAAAAAATCCTATAAAACAAACCCCCAGTCCCATCGCTGAAGCTAATAATTCCATACGTGAAGCGGCTAAAGCTCCGTCAATAATCTCACCGGGCAATCCTTCGGTTCCTGCTATTATTATAACCAGCGGAGCTTTATAAAAAAGCCGGTCGACGCCTTTCGATAAAAACTTTCTGTAATTATCCATCAATTTTTCTTTGTACCCGTAGAGAATATTATTTTCATCCCAGGAGCCGGCCATTTCATTGAGAAAAGTTATGACTTTTATTTTAATCTCCTCCAGCTGCCCGCGCAGAACTATGTAACGCAATCCTTGACGGTTGCCCCCGGTAGGCGAATACCTTCCGGCCTGCAGGACAGCCTCCAGTTTTTCGGGCTCAACCTCTTGTTTCCGGTATATTCTGACACTTCTCCTGAAACGGAAAAGATTTTGCAGTTTTTCCGGATCTACAACGTAATCTTCCGGAGCCAAATTCCAAATCTCATCGTGGCTGTAATTTAGTACGGAAACAGCCTCAACAGGGCATCCTGCTGCACAATGCCCGCATTCAATACAAAAATCCGGATATTTAAAAAATACCTCACCGTCTCTTTTTATAATGCAGTTCCCCGGGCAGTCAGTAACACACCATCCGCAGTCAGTGCAAAGCTCTTTATCTATCTCAATCATAGACTTTGTTCCTTTCTGAATCTTTACCGTCCGGCGTAAATTTTAATATTATTGTATCCCCATAGCAAAATAAACCGAGATACTCGGTTTATTAAAAAGGTCGGCGATTATCGCGCGGCATAATTAGTTTAGCGGTTCCCTTTTTATTAAACTTATTTTTTTTCCTCTCTGAGAACAGCTTTACGCGATAAATTAACCCTTCCCTGCCGGTCTATTTCCACCACTTTCACCCGTACTTTATCCCCTATTTGCACAACATCAGACACTTTCTCAACTCTGTTTTCCGCTAATTGGGATATGTGTACCATGCCTTCCTTCCCTGAAGTTCCCATTACTCCTGGTATTATTTCCACAAACGCGCCGAAATCCATGATCCGTTTCACAGTCCCGTCATAGGTTTTCCCTACTTCCACCTCAGCGATAATAGCTTCAATGATCGCTTTCGCTTTTTGGGCGGAATCTTCGTCAACCGACATTATGAACAAACTGCCGTCATCTTCTATATCAATTTTGCAGCCGGTTTCATCTACTATCTTGTGAATTACTTTGCCGCCCGGCCCGATGATTTCGCGTATTTTATCCGGGTTGACCATCATTTTGGTTAAACGGGGAGCATGAGGAGACAAGGCGTCGTTCGGTTTATTTATGGTCGCCAGCATTTTTTCCATTATGAACAGACGTCCTTCGCGCGCCTGTTTTAAAGAAGTTTCCACAATTTCTTTGTTAACCCCGGTTATTTTAATGTCCATTTGAACCGCGGTAACTCCTTTTTCTGTCCCGGCCAATTTAAAATCCATATCTCCCAGCGCGTCTTCTATCCCCTGAATGTCGCTCAGTATAGCAAAACGGTCTCCTTCCTTTATCAATCCCATGGCTATCCCTGACACCGGGCTTGTAATCGGTACTCCCGCGTGCATCAAAGACAAAGTACTGCCGCATACGCTGCCCATGGAACTGGAGCCGTTAGATTCCAATACTTCTGATACCACTCTTATGGCATAAGGAAAATCGGATTCTGAAGGCAATACTGCCAGTAAAGCGCGTTCCGCTAAAGCCCCGTGCCCTATTTCACGGCGGCCCGGCCCCCGCATCGGCCTGGTTTCGCCGGTGCTGTAAGGAGGGAAATTATAATGGTGGATATATCGTTTATTGTCGTCAATACCTAATCCGTCAAGTATCTGAGATTCTCTCAATCCCGCCAAAGTCGTAACCGATAAAACCTGGGTTTGTCCGCGCGTAAAAAGTCCGGAACCGTGCGGACGCGGCAGGACACCTATTTCGCAGCTTATGGGCCTTATTTCGTTTAAACCGCGGCCGTCCACCCGGTCTCCGTCTTCTAAAATCAGTCTGCGCACAACCTCTTTAAGCAGCTTGTCACAAAGACTGCCAATCAAATTCATTTGTTCCGGGTATATCTCCGCAAAATGCTCTAAAATCAAATCCTTGGCCGCATCCATTTGTTCTTCCCGCAGAGCTTTAACCGGATTTTTAACCGCCGATTCCAACCGCGGCATAGCAAACGCCCTTACTTCCTGAATAACCTCATCGTCTAAGGCCGCAACTATTACTTCGGATTTTACTTTTCCCAATTCTTTATAAATCGGCCCCTGAAAAGCCACCAGTTTTTTAATTTCCTCATGGGCGAAAAATACAGCTTCCAGCATCGTGCTTTCAGGCACTTCATTGGCGTTTCCCTCAACCATCATAATAGCCTCGCCGGTTCCCGCCACAATCATGTGTAAATCAGTTTTTCCCATTTGCTCGACTGTAGGATTTATTACCAGCTGCCCGTCCACCAGTCCTACCACAACAGCCGCTATCGGCCCCGCGAAAGGAATATCGGAAACTCCGAGCGCTACTGAAGCTCCAATGGTAGCTGAAACATCCGGAGCATTGTCTTTATCGACTGACAAAACCGTAGCTACAATATGAATGTCATTTTTATATCCTTTAGGGAACAAAGGGCGGATAGGCCTGTCCAGCTGACGGGCGGAAAGAGTCGCTAATTCGGTCGCCCGGCCTTCCCTTTTTATAAAGCCGCCCGGTATTTTTCCTACAGCATATTGTTTTTCTTCAAAATCCACCGTTAACGGAAAAAAATCTATTCCTTCGCGGGGTAATTTGGAAGCGGTCGCGGTTACCAGAACTACAGTATCGCCATATCTCACTAAAGCCGCCCCATTAGCCTGTTTAGCTAACTGCCCCACTTCAACGGTCAATGGCCTTCCGGCAATTTCAATACTATATTTGTGAACTATGGAAAGAACCCCCTCTCAATATTATCCATTCAGCGCTATTATTTTTTACCATCCCGCGCTTTTCCATATAAAGACGGTAAAAGTAAAGAGCGGTGTTCCGCTCTTTACCGACGTAAGCCTAATCGGGTAACAATACTGCGATAGCGTTCAAAATCTTTTCTCTTTAAGTAATCCAGCAAAGACCTGCGCTGCCCCACCATTTTCAATAATCCTCTGCGGGAATGATAATCTTTTTTATTAATTTTCAAATGTTCATTCAAATAATTAATACGGTCAGTTAAAATAGCAATTTGAACTTCAGGGGAACCGGTATCATTTTCATGGATCTGGTAAGCTTTGATAAGTTCTTCTTTTTTTTCTGCTGATAATGCCACTGCGTTCACCTCCTTATCGACAACCTAATCGCCGTAAACCAAGCAAGGCGTTGGAGAAGCGTTCCTCCCTAGCGTACGGTTCATCCTTTATAATTCAATTCCAAACATATTCAAACCCGCTTCCGTCCTTGATAAAACATCCTCTGCGCGCATTTTACCAATTGTTTCTTCAGGCCATTAATTTGAAATTATATAAATTTTAACACAGGCTTTTATAAAAGTAAATTAACCTGCGCTTTCCAGACTTTTAAAAAAATCAATAGCTGAATTGCGGTCAGCTTTTATCTGAGCCACCAATTCGTCAACGCCGGAAAATTTTTTTTCATCTCTTATTTTTTTAAAAAGAATTATTTCCAGCGCGGTACCGTACAGGTCTTTATTATAATCTATTATATGGGCTTCCACCGTGACTGGATATTGCTCATGGAAAGTAGGCTTTTGTCCTATATTTACTACCGCCTGGTGTTTTTCCGTTTCCATAACCGCCTGCGCCGCGTAAACTCCCACAGCGGGAATATTCATCCTGTCATCTATCAATAAATTAGCGGTCGGAAATCCGATAGCCCTGCCGCGTCCCTCTCCTTCGGAAACAACCCCACTGAGCGCGGGATAATAACCCAGCATCTGTTCAGCGCGCTCGATATCCCCTCTGTCCAAAGCCTGTCTGATAAGGGTGCTGGACACTATTTCTTCCCCTGTACGCACCGGAGGGATCACATTAACCCCAAATCCGCAACGAGCGCCTAATTCTTTCATGATCCCGGAATTACCGGCCCCTTTATAGCCGAAAGAATAATTAAATCCTATAAAAACCTCTTTAACTTTTAAGCATTTTACCAAAAACTCATTTACGAATTCCTCAGGGCTTAACCGGGCGATTTCTTTGTTAAACGTATTGTATATGAGCAGGCCCATTCCCGTATCGTTAAGCATTTTCGCTTTTTGTTCAGCGGTAGTAAGCATTTTCGGAGCGGTTCCCGGAGATAAAACATGGTCCGGATGAGGGTCAAAGATAAACGCGGCCGCTAAGCCATCGTTTTCACGCGCTTTAGCAAGCAAAGAATTAATCAGTTTTTTATGCCCCAGATGCAACCCGTCAAAATTACCCAAAGCCA
>JAISWS010000055.1 GCA_031270725.1 Syntrophomonadaceae bacterium
CGTACCCATAATTACATTATACACTATGGACATAAAAAAAGCAAGCCTTTTCCTTGCAAAATCAGGATTTATTTTATTTTTTTCTCCGGCATTTTACTTGCCTAAGTGGCAAACTCGGGGCGAATCGAAAATTTATCGATTCCGTTTGAAGACAAACTCATCCGTGTTACAATAAGTATCGGCATGGCAGAGTTTATGCCCTCCCAGAAACAAACGCTGACAGCGCTGATTTCACACGCTGACGCGGCTCTGTACGAAGCCAAATCCAGCGGCCGCAACCGCGTCGTATGGGCGCCGGACGATATACGGGGCGATTAACCCTTAACCGTAGTATGGGGGGGGCCTTTAATAACTTACAGCTGTCTCTGGCGGCTTTTCGCTTCCTGTGTTACTTTATTTATTAGACATTCCTGCTTTTTACTGCCGTATTTGCCATGATTTCATTAATTACCGTATCTGGAATTGCCTTCTTTTCTTTTCCGGATCACCTTACGGTACATCATGCAGCTTTTTTTATTTACAATATTGTAAATATATTGCGCAGAATACATTCTACTGATATAATGATGTAAGTCCCTGCTCCAGTGAATAACCGGAGCCTTTGCCTGTGTTCGCGGGTAAGTCCATAGGGAGGAGGTGTACAGATGCGCAAATATGAAATCTTAATGATTTTAAAGCCCGATTTGTCTGATGAAGCGGTTTTAGAAACCAAAGAAAGGTTACAAAATATTATTAACTCATTTGGCGGAGAATTCCTGAGTGAAGCTGATGGTTGGGGCAAACGGCGCTTAGCGTACAGCATCGAAGACTACTTGGAAGGTATTTATTCCTTGTGGCTTTTCAATGGTCAACCGGAAACGGTGGATGAGCTAAAACGCGTCATTAAAATATCAGATAAGATTATGCGTCACATCATTGTCAAGCAGGAAAAATAAAATTCATAGTGAGGGAGGACTTTACAGTGCTGAACAAGATTATTTTAATCGGTAGGCTCACACGCGATCCAGAATTAAAGTATACTCCTAATGGTGTTGCCGTTTGTTCATTTACGTTAGCAGTTGACCGTAAATATAATAAAAATGATACGGATTTTATTGATATTGTCGTATGGAGAGGATTAGCCGAGAACTGCGCAAACTACTTGCACAAAGGCCGTTTAACCGCAGTAGATGGCCGTTTGCAGATTCGTACTTATGAAACTCAGGAGGGACAAAAACGTAAGGTGGCGGAAGTAATCGCTGACGATGTCCGCTTTTTAGAAAAACCAGGAACAGGCAGTTCCACTGCTAAAGCAAGCTCCGATATCGAATATGTGGTCAAGGAAGATTCTCAGGAAGATTGGACCCAGGTAGGGCGGGAATTAAACAATAACGATATAGATGTTATGGAGGCTGATGAAGACGATGAAATTCCTTTTTAAGCAAGGAGGTTTGGGATAATTGAAAAAAGAGCGACGCAAAAAAAGAAGGCAATGTAATTTTTGTGCCGATAAAATTGAATATGTAGATTATAAAGATATATCAAAACTACGACGTTACATTACAGAAAGAGGCAAAATTCTTCCGCGCCGCATTACCGGTAATTGCGCCAATCATCAAAGACAGATTACCATAGCAATAAAAAGAGCCAGAACTATGGCGCTTCTGCCATACACCTCGGAATAAAATTGAGCCCTCACAAACTGGGGGCTTATTTATTATAATGGCTAATTATCTTTTAGTGGAAAAAGTGAGTTGATAAGGTGCCGCTTGTAAAATTTTTTTTAAGTACCAGTTTATTGTGTTTGGTTTTAATAAGGATTGATGTTTTTTCTTTTGTTTTTGTAATTATATGGGGTGTGCTTTTACTGCTCAGCGCTTTCGAACTCCCCCGTACTCAAGTCTTTTTAATATTTTTGCTAAACATGGTTCTCATCACATGGGGAATGGGCTTGTATGCCGCTTATTTTTACCTGGCCGCCTTCGGCCTGCCTGTCCTGACAATGTGTGTTTTGATAGTTGAAAACAAAGATTATAATACTATACGTACCTGCGGTATGATTGCAGCCGTAACCGGTATCTCCCTTTATTTGATCATTACGTACGCTTTGACGGGAAGCATCGGCAT
Organism: Syntrophomonadaceae bacterium; assembly: GCA_031270725.1. Classification (GTDB taxonomy): domain Bacteria; phylum Bacillota; class Syntrophomonadia; order Syntrophomonadales; family Syntrophomonadaceae; genus JAISDD01. The sequence continues at coordinate 2,107 of JAISWS010000055.1, forward strand.
AACTGACCTTCAGGCCGTATTACACAACTCTGTTAATGAAACCCTGGAATGGTATAAAAACTGGGGTATTCTGGATAACCTGGCCGCAAATGGGCTAAACGAAGAAAGTTTGCGCTTTCAGTTTGAAACAATGGCACAAACATTACCTCAATATTTACCAAGTTATTATTATCTTCAGTCTTTATTTACCGCATTTTTTGTACTTTTACTGGCCAATAGAATAAACCTGCATAACGCCGAAAAGTATCTGACCAAACAGCCCTATTTTCTGGATATAATGCCTTGGCAATTGGTATGGCTGGTAATAATAGCGCTGGCTTTATTGCTTGGAGGCCGCAATCATAATACTTCAGTTTACCTGGCAGGGGCAAATGTGCTGGCCGTAATGGTTCCAACCGCTATATATTTTGGTTTTTGCGCTCTCAGCTGGAGATTAAGAATGTTAAAAGCAAGTACTAAAAAGTGGGCTGTTGCCGTTATCGTCATTCTAAGCATATTCTTCATACCATCGGCACTGACTTTTTTGGCTCTGATAGGTTTATTTGATTCTTTGATAGATTACAGAAAATTACGTTCCCAAAAAGGAGGCAGGCAATGAAAGTTATTTTAATTCAAAACGTAAAAAATCTCGGTAAAGAAGGAGAGGTAAAAGAAGTAGCGGATGGATATGCCAGAAACTATTTAATCCCCAAAGGATTAGTTTTGGAAGCAACCGTTTCTTTATTAAAAGAAACCGAAGAAAAACATATTAAGATTGACAAACAAAAAGAATGGAAATTTAAGCAGGCAGAGGAAATAAAAGAAAAATTGGACGGTAAGAGTGTAACTGTAAAAGTGAAAACCGGCGGTTCCGATAAATTATTCGGCGCAGTTACCAACAAAGAAATAGCGGACGTTATTAAACAAGATTTTAAAATCAATCTGGACAAAAAGAAAATAGAAACGGAAGAACCTATAAAACATTTGGGCGAATATACCATAAAATTAAAAATTTACCCCAAGGTTCAAGCCGAGCTAAAAGTAATTGTAACTACTTAAAAAGGGAGCTGGCCGGCCTACTGGCCGCTGAATAAAACAAGTGCGCCCATTAAGAAACTTTTTATCGTATTCAGCGGAAGGTTCCCGTTTTTATCCAGTGGTGTTTTTTAATGCCTGCTTTGATGATATATAGATGATATATAAATGGAAAATACCGCTGTATTTTAATAATAAACCGCCTCTTTAATTACTTATTACTATATTTCCCAGGCACAATAACTCGTATTGACATGATATCAGGCTTTTGCTAAGATTATTTTGCTGGCTGTTTTTTTCTGGATATGGAGACTTAGGAGGTGTACGAATGTCTGCCCTCATATTGTTAGGCGCCCAATGGGGTGATGAAGGAAAAGGTAAAATTACTGATTTTTTATCTGAACGGGCTGATTTGGTAGTCCGTTATCAAGGAGGAAGTAATGCCGGCCATACTGTTCTTGTGGAGCAAGAAAAATTTATGCTGCATTTAATTCCTTCCGGTATTTTATATCCAGATACTATTTGTGTTATAGGCAACGGCGTTGTGGTAGATCTGGAAAACCTTATAAACGAACTGAACGGCTTGCAGGAACGCGGTATCAATGCGGATAATTTAAGAATAAGCAGCCGTGCGCATGTAGTTTTGCCCTATCATAAAGTTCTGGATAAATTAGAAGAACGTGTCGGCAACATCGGTACTACCATGCGAGGTATCGGGCCTGCCTATACAGATAAAATAAGCCGGCAAGGGTTCAGAATAGCGGATTTTTTGGAAAAAGACCCGCAAGTAATCAATAAATTCAAATTACAGCTTAATTTGAAAAATAAACTCTTGCAGAATGTTTATGGAGAAAAAGGGTTTGACGCGGAAGAGCTTTTAGAACAAATATATGCTCAAATGCAAAAGCTTAAAAAATATGTCGCCGATACCTCCATTATAATAAACAAGGCTTTGTTGGAAGGAAAAAACGTGTTACTGGAGGGAGCGCAAGGCACCTTATTGGATATAGACCATGGAACTTATCCGTTTGTTACTTCATCGAACCCCACAGCCGGAGGAGCGTGTATAGGTTCTGGAATAGGCCCGGCTTTTATTGATAATGTTTTAGGGATTGTCAAGGCTTATACTACCCGAGTAGGAGAAGGTCCATTTCCTACTGAACTGGATGATGTCACCGGAGAAAAACTACGTGAAAAAGGCTGCGAATTCGGTACTACCACCGGACGGGCCCGCAGGTGCGGGTGGCTTGATATGGTTATTTTAAAATATGCGGTTCGTATAAATGGATTGACCGGCTTAGCTATTACCAAATTAGATGTATTGGACGATTTTGACACTATTAAAATCTGTATGGCTTATCGTCATCATGATACCATCATAGAAGATTTTCCGGAAAACATTGCGGTTCTGGAAAAATGCGAACCTGTATATGAAGAAATGCCCGGTTGGAAGCAAGATATAAGCGGCATAAGATCTTTTGATGAACTGCCGGAAAATGCTAAAAATTATATTAAAAGAATAGAAGCATTGACCGGCGTAAAACAAAAATTAATAGCGGTAGGCCCCACTCGCAATCAAACTATCGTCAGCGGAGAGTTATTCTGAAGCTCCCTTGAAAAAAGAACTTGTTTTGACGCGAGGCGAGATTAAGGATTATAATGTTTTTGTAAATAACTATCTGGGCGCATAACTCAGCGGGAGAGTGCTACCTTCACACGGTAGAAGTCGTGGGTTCGAAACCCTCTGCGCCCACCAAAATATATCAACAATCAAGCCCACTGTATATGCCATAATAGTGTGTTATAGCGGGGTTTTTTACTATTTATCTGACTTGTGAAATTTTGTGAAAAAATAAAGTTTTTGCTATATGAAATACACAGAAACTACACATTGAATAAATTAAAAATTTTTTTCCACAAAAAACGGGTCAGCTTTTTTTCGTTTATCCCTCTTTTTTTTGCCAAAACGAGACCTCCTTTTCTCACAAATTATTACTTCGGCCATTAAATATAGTTAAATTTAGCAATCGACCGCAGTGATGTATTTAAGTTTTTGGGGAGTGTCTTAGAAACTAGACCTCCTGCATAACCTAAAGAGTCCTATCAAAATTACAGAGACCGCAAATCAAAGTGAAACGGAGAGCGGAATGTTTTCTTCGATTATGGTAGCGTTAAGCAAGAATTCTGAAATGTTTGATAAACCCTGTCACATGCCCGTTGAGCACACGTTGGCTTGAAATTTCGTGGTTACGGAGCTTGTCTTCTTTACACAAAGGCCGTCGTTTGGAACATTTCTTGGGTAACACGGAGTTGGCGTGAAGTTTTGCGATCCCTTGAAAGCCTGTATCTGTTTTAAGGATTGTCCGCGGCTTTACACTCAAGCCGGATTCCTTAAAAATTCTGAAACCATGCCGCTTCCCGTTCGCAAACGCAAGGCAAAAGGTTTCCCCATCCCGGCTGACAGCGGCCTGCGTTTTCAACGAGTACTGCTTTTTTTTGCCGGAGTAGTATTTTTGCGTTGTTTTTTTTTGGCCGCCCAACAGGAGATTCTGTAGCGTCCACAAGAACTATAATACTTTAGTTTTAATAAGCATCAATATTAAAATAATGGTATACAGCTGACAGGAGGCCGTTAGAGCCAAAGATAATATCAATCAAAGCGCACATTTCATATTTGCCCAGGTTTTCTCAAGCGATTGGAATCCGGTGAGTACGGCGGCAGAAACAAGAGCCGGAGACCATGCCGGCGAGCCGGATTTTTCAGTTTCTCTTTGGGGTGGAAGGAAGCGTTACCCATTATTACGGTTATGCCTTTCGGAACGGGTTTGACGAAATCCGTTCCGAACCACTCAGTAAAAACAGCGCCCGTTGTATTTTCATTATAGCAATGAGGGGCTACTATTCTGTCTCCGGATTTAGCCGCTACAATGTTTGTCCGCTGAAATTTTTCCCCTCGCTTGATATCCTCTATTTTTACACCGCGAAGCGAACGTCCCCGCTTCCGAACCAGTAGCTTGTTTATGCCGCTTTCATCTATATATATGTAAACGTCTTTTTTTATATGTAAAACCGAGCCTCACAAGCCTGTTATGCACAGACGGAATGGAGCAGTTGAATTTTCGGCAAGCTCGCGCAGATGCGGATCAGGCTTCTCCTCTGCAGCCTCCCTTAGTTCGTCGGGGTCAATTTTCCGACGTCTCGTCCATGTGATTTCGGGCTTAACCGTCCCGCTTGCCTCTAAAAGTTCAAGCCATTTGTAATAGCTTCGCGGTGTTATTTTGAACACTTCTTTTAATTCCACGAATGTATGCCCGCTTTGCTTGTATTCAATTGCCGCTTGTCTGTAATCTTTACTGTATCCATATTTATGTTACCGTATCTTTTGGAAATTACTTTATATCTGTTAATCTAAATAGCTATCTTTCAAATACGCTCACGTGTGCCCCGAAGGGGTATAGGTATCACCTCCTTATCGGAGATTAAAGTTGTTTACTTGCGAGATGTAAGCTCATGCCCTCAAGTCGTGCCGCTTAACGCATATCATGCCAATTAAAAAACAGATTCTTACCAGAAAATCCAGAATTTGCCGCTGATTTTTTTCCAAATAGTAACCCTTGCCGAAACCCACCGTTATGCCTCTTTCTGTTTATGTTCAAACACTAAATAAATAAAAAAGTATAATCATTCTTCTATTTCGTATAAAATATATTTATGTATGGCTTGCTTTGACTGCTTACGCAAAATCTTTTGGAATTTGCGATTATCGTATTCAGCATAAGATTTATAAACCGTATGGGCCGGAAGTTTGTATATCTGAGACCAATTTACCTTGTAACTGAATGTGATAATAGAGTAAAATTCAGCAGCCGGAAAGGAAAAACGCAACTGGTTGCCGCCGTGTAATACGCCAAGGCGCGTATGGGAGAATTAACATCATCATATTTTAAAGGGAGGTAAATAATATGAACAACAAAGAACGCTTTGAATTTTTTAATGAATATTTGAGAACCGCAACTTATCCGGTTGCCATTAAACTGTCCCCGTATGATGAACTGCCAGCCAAAGTTAAAAGCGTCCATGATTTTTACCACTATCCTGTAGCCGTCTGCCAGGCTATAACTGCCGCGCGTCGTTTAGGGAGAACCATAGGTTTCAAAACCTCCGACCATGCCTGCGCCCTTTCTCATATATATTTCGGCTTTAAAGAAAATCCGGACTTTGCCAAAAAAGGCACTACCGTATATCCTCTGTACACCAAAGACACTGAAGCAGGCGCCAACACCAACGCCGCCGAGCGGCATCTGGAAATTGGAACTTTTAAAACTATGATTGTTGCCGCGCTGCAAAAAGCCGATTTTGAACCTGATATCGTTATCATCTACGGAAACGCCGCACAAATCGTAAGATGCATACAAGGAGAGCTATTTAATGAGGGCGGCGCTATCACTTCCAGTTTTATGGGACGCTGCGCCTGCGGAGCCTACATATCTTACCCTTATCTTACCAAAAAATGCAACGTGGTCATTCCCGGAGGCGGAGAACGGGTATTCGCCATGACCTGCGACGATGAACTGGCTTTCGCCATTCCCAATGAAAAAATACAAAATGTTATTGATGGTATAAAGGGCACTCATAACAGCGGCGTAGCCCGTATCCCTACACCCTTTTTCGGGATTACGGCGGCGCCGAAATTCCCCTCCGCTTACGACGAATTGGCGGAATATTGCGAAATAGAACCCTTTTAAATATATCATCTTCAGGCAAAATATGTTTACGCGGATGGCGGCAAAGCCACTATCCGCTTACTGTGCGGGGCTGGAAACCCGCGTTGCCAATAATGGTGCGGTAAGAAATTTACCCAGGCCCCGCGCTTTAATCTGTAAGCAACGCGCTTTTTCTGATATGTCTGTATTAATTGTGTTTTCATATTTTATAAATATGCTTAACAAAATCTGGGGGCCTGTAAATGAGTTTGCCGGAATTATCTTTAATCGCCGTAAGTTTGTCCGTGGACGCGTTCGCCGTAGCCGTTTGTTTCGGTCTGTCAGAAGGAAAAGCCTCTTTCCGGAAATCTGTGACTGTAGGAATTTATTTCGGTTTTTTTCAAGCTATGATGCCGCTCATCGGTTATCTGGCCGCTTCTCAATTTTCAGACAAAATAGTCTCTTTTGACCACTGGATCGCGTTCGTCATATTATTATTAATCGGCCTGAAAATGATAAAGGATTCTTATAAGAACGAAAATAAACCTTTTAAAGATGATTTGTCTTTAAAATTCACTAAAATGCTCCCCTTAGCGACAGCTACCAGCATTGACGCTTTAGCGGTCGGAATCTCTTTTGCTTTTCTGCAAGTTAATATTATTGCCGCAACTGTTTTTATAGGTATAACCACACTGATTTTATCCGCATCAGGAGTAAAGATAGGCAATGTTTTTGGGGAAAAATATCAAGCAAAAGCGGAAATAGCAGGCGGAAGCGTGTTAATATTGATAGGGCTGAAAATTTTACTGGAACACAGCGGCCTGTTCAGTATTAATTTATAATTCAGGATAGCAGCCCTGGAACCAAGTTTTTCCGCCCATATTGCTTTAAGGAAGCCTCTAATAAATTTCCATATTTTTATTCTTATACTCGATAAATAACCGCAAACATTCTTCTTTATCCATCTGTTGAAAATTCAGCCCCGCCAGGCGGCCTTTTTTGAAAAACTCATACAGCCTGGCGTCACGAAAACCTATATCATCAGCGTTTTGGCGATCGCAGGCATATACTACTTCGGTAATATTAGCCCAGATAACCGCGCTCAAACACATAGGGCACGGCTCACAGGTGGTATATAAAACACAACCCCGCATATCATGCGTCTTTTTTACCTGTCCCGCTATTCTCAGCGCCTGTATTTCAGCATGGGCTGTAGGGTCGTGGCGGGCTAAAACCTGGTTATGGGCCTGGCTTATAACACGCCCCTCCTGATCCGCGATAACCGCTCCGAAAGGGCCTCCTTCACTATTTCTCATTCCTTTCTCCGCTTCGTCGTAAGCTATTTTCATAAATTTATTCATTATCCGCAACCCTGTCCTTTCCCAATTATGTATAATTGTATAATCGTTAACTGTTTTATGCTATTTTTTCCCAATTGCCGGCAAGCGTCCGTCCCCAACGGATAAAAATAGCGTTTTATAGGCTGAATTTCCGGTTTCATCTTTCGTCCTCCAAAAACATTTTTCATCAAGCTGCCCAGAATTGGTTTTTTTATCATTAATTATGATATGATAAAATAGGCTTTAAGGAGGTGCGTAATTTGGACAGATATTCTCAAATCATCGGCATGTGGCATTCTTATAATATTAAAACCGTATCTGATTTAGAAAAGCGTTTGGATAAATTTTTCATATTATTTGCTTTCCATTCCAATAAAATAGAAAATCAGGAAACATCGTACTGCGACACTAAAAGCATTTTTGAAACCGGACAGGTCAGCAATTTCAGCGGCAATCCCAAAGTATTATTTGAGCAAAAAAACGAACAGGTATGTTACGAATTTCTGAAACCAAAAATCATGGCAAAAGAACCGCTTACCTTTCCTCTGATACAGGAAATGCATCAGATCCTGACCGCCGGGACCTACGATATAAAAAAATTTATTAACAAAAACGAGCGTCCCGGAGCGTTAAAAAAATACAAATATGAGGTTGATTCCAAAGAAATCGGCCTGCCCCCTCAGGCAGTAAGCGGCGAAATCAATGAACTCCTGGAAGAAATAAACCATTACAGCGGCGACTCCATTATCACAGCCGCAACTTATTTTCACGCTAAATTTGAATATATACATCCGTTTGCTGAAGGCAACGGCCGTTTAGGACGCACTTTACTTAATTATTACCTGATGATAAACAATCATCCTCCATTGATTATATACGCCGAGGATAAAAATCTTTATTACAGCGGTTTTCACGCTTATGACCAATACGAAGATATTGAGCCTCTATACAAGTTTTTTATTTATTCCACTATTAAAAGCTGGAATAAATATTTAAACTAGCTGAAGCGCTTCAGGTCTTTAATTTAATCTCTTTTAAACACGCTCCATGTATTGTCCGCTTCTGGTATCAATGCGCAGTTTGTCCCCCGTATTTATAAACAACGGCACCTGCACAACCGCGCCGGTTTCCAAAGTGGCGTTTTTGGTGGCTCCCGTAGCGGTATCGCCTTTTATGCCCGGTTCAGTGTCCGCGACTGTCAGTTCTACAAAATTAGGTATGTCGATCGCTATGACTAAATCCTGATATATGAGAACACCTACCGTCATATTTTCCAGCAGCCATTTAACTGAATCGCCTAAAATTTCTTTATTCACCATAGTCTGTTCGTAAGTTTCATTGTCCATCATTATATAGCCGTCGCCGTCACTATATAAGTATTGCATTTCACGGCGGTCCAAAATGGCTTTCGGGACTTTTTCCCCGCCTCTGAAAGTCTTTTCCACCACCGCGCCGTTTTTGACATTTTTCAGTTTCGCCCGTACAAAAGCCGCTCCCTTACCAGGTTTTACATGCTGAAATTCAACCACTTGATACGGCTGCCCTTCCAATTCGATGGTAACTCCGGTTTTGAAATCATTAACACTGATCATGCTATCCCTCCGTTAAATTATTATGAACTCTTTCGGCGACTTTGTAATTACTTCACACCCGTTCTCCTTAACTATAACCGAATCTTCAATTCTGATGCCGCCCCATCCGGGAATATATATCCCCGGTTCAACGGTAATCACCATGTTTTTTTGCAGCACAACGCCGCCGCTTAAAGAAACCACCGGTTCTTCATGTATTTCCAGACCTATTCCGTGGCCGGTACTGTGAGCAAAAAAATCAGCCAGATTATGTTTTTTCAAAAAAGCCCTTATCGCGGCGTCTATTTCTTTACATACTACCCCCGGTTTTACAAGAGCTATTCCCATTTGCTGAACTTCCCGCAAAATATTATACAATTTTTCGAATTTTTCGCCGGCAGCCCCTAAAGCAAAAGTTCTGGTCATATCGCTGACGTAGTGTTCATAAAAAACGCCCATATCAATGGTAATCATGTCCCCTGATTTCAACAGCGAAGCACCCGACCGCCCATGAGGCAGAGCCGTATTTTTCCCCGCTAAGGCAATAATGTCAAAGGCTTCTTTATTACAGCCTTTGAGGCGGTACTGATGATTTATCATGGCCGCTATATCTGTTTCACTGGCGCCCGGTTTAATTTCATTCAGCACCGTGGAAAACACTTCGTCGTTTACCGCGGCCGAACGCCTTAAAAGATTAAGTTCTTCCTCGTCTTTAATTATCCGCAAAGTCTCGACAACGCCTGCGCACGGTATCAAAGCGCCGGTAAATATTTTTTTCAGCCCCAGATAATCCTGCCAGGTTATATGATGGCTTTCCATGCCTAATTTTTTTAGACGCTCATATTTATGAGCCAATAGTTTATAACCGCCGGCTGATTCTATAATTATTTCCGTCTTCGGACATTCCAGATGAGCTTGTTGCTCATACCGCCTGTCAGTAGACAAAAAAAGCCCATTCTCCGTAACTAAAACCCGGCCGTCAGCGCCGCCGGTAAAACCGGTCAAGTAGAATATATTTTCCGGTTTAGTGACCAGCAAAGCGTCTATTGCATATTCCGGAAATTTTTGTTGTAAGCCCTTAACCCTGCCGTTAATATTTTTCACCGCTTTCGGCGACCGCCGGTACTTTATAACGCCTGGAAACCAACTGAAAGCCTGTATAATCCATTACTCAAACCGGAAAATACCCCGTACCCCTGTTATAGTTTATTAATTTTGGCGCCAGATAGATTATCACAAAAATTTTGCCTCTTGTCTATGGGAAGTTTATAATGCGTGATTAATTTATGAAAATGTTATCCTGTAAAAATGATTTACAAAAACGTAACTGTGTCGTTACGGTGACCCCTGCAGCCCAGTGCCGCAAGCCGTTCAGAAGTGCGCCCATCTGTCCGCCGGCGGCAAGGAATGATTTGTCCTGCAGCTTGTGGAGCGGTAAGTTAACGTGGTAACATTAGTGCCGGAGGTTCTGGTTGGCGCTCGTTGAGCAGAGGAAACATCCACAGGGGCATATGAACTACAGTACGCGGACCAAGCGGAATCGCAGTGTGATATCCGCCGGGAGTTTACCGGCACGGCACCGGTACAAAACGTAAAGGTATATTCATACACCCGGATATATTGCCGTTTTTGCCGTGAGTGGGCACCTGGCGTCAGGTTTTATTAAAACGCGTCTATAATTTTTTTCTTTTCGTTTATATTAACAACTATATTAATTACCAGTAACTTTAAGCCTCAAAAACGCTTCCCGGTTCGTACCGGCTGTTTAAATAATCTTTGGGATCCGTGCTGCATAAGCGGAGTAAACGAATCCGCCTGCCGCCCAGATCTTCCCCTGACAAAATTCCTCCGTCAGGCAGACGGTAATATTTGACTTCGTTCCGCGCCGCCGGTATAAACTCTCCCGCCGGATCAGGATGGTACATTATCATCAGTATGCCTCCCCATATTATTTTTTATTAACCTCAGCCGGGCCAGCGCTTCTTTCAAGCCTCCCAGTTCATCTATCAGCCCGCATTTCACCGCGTCTTTTCCTACCAGGACCGTTCCTATATCTCTGGCCAGGTCGCCGGTTTTAAACATTAAACCTCTGAATTTTGCCACTGATATACTGGAATGTCCGACTACAAAATTAATTACCCGATCCTGCATTTTATCCAGATACTCATAAGTCTGAGGAACGCCGATTACCAGCCCCGTAAGCCTTATCGGATGTATGGTCATGGTAGCCGTAGGCGCTATGAAAGTATAATCGGCGCTGACAGCGATAGCCGCACCAATTGAATGCCCGCCCCCTAATACAATGGAAACAACCGGTTTGGAAAGACTGGCAATCATCTCGGCCAAAGCCAGTCCGGCTTCCACATCTCCTCCTACAGTATTCATAATTACTAATAACCCTTTAATATCAGGATTTTCTTCTACGGCCACCAACTGAGGTATAATATGCTCATATTTGGTGGTTTTATTCTGCGCCGGCAAAACCATATGCCCCTCAATCTGCCCGCTTATGGTTAAGCAATGAATCTCGCTTTTGTAGGCTGGGATATCCAGCTGCCCAAACTCTTTGAGCGTGTTTATTTTTGCCTCTCCGGTCTTTTCATTATTCTGCCGTTCTCCGGAGCCGCCATCATTTAAATCCTCAACTAGCTGCGACATAAACATCTCCTGTTTGTTTTTTTATTTAGGATTACCTTACGTCAGTCATTTAATGCAAAAACTTATACTACTCCGGCACAGGTTTTCAAAACAGCTTACGAAGAATAACTAAAATCTCCCTCGGGACGGAAAGGTTTTTGCGCCTGATTTTATAACTGCAAACGCCGGAAAATATTACAAACCATAGAAAGAGTCCTGATATATTAGGCTTGCAACATAGTGCGAAACATTCTATAATATTTTTGTCATTAAATAAGTATGGGCAGCGTTTACGGGAGCATGTTTGGCGCCTGAAGAAAACGCAGGGTCATAGAGCATAATCACCTGCTTTTCCAAACGCTTATTAAAATTCACACAGATAAGCGCCATCTCGGGAAAAGTTAAAGGAGTAATAAAGCATGGGAAGAATTATTGTAACGATCGTCGCGGCCGTGCTCATGTCAAGCATATGTGTCAGCCAGTCTCAGGCTACTTCACAAGCCGTTCCCGTTTCTATTCCTGGTTTCAAGGTAATTATAAACGGTATCGAATGCGGCGCTGACGCCTTTCCAGGAGCCGCGCGGGCAGGCCTCCCCAGCGAGGAACAGTATCCTTTGCTTCTTTATAAGAGTATCACGTATGTTCCGATGACTTACTTCAAAAGCAACCTGTTAAATTTAAATACCGCCTGGGACGCGGAAGAAGGCTTGCGCATTGAAGCCGGAGACGCTGAGCGCTGGAAAGTTTTCGAATATGAGCTGGCCTTTTCCAAAAACCGGATTAACCAAACCGCCGCTATAGTATCTTTTCCTGTCACAGTGAACGGTAAAAAAATTGATAACGCCAGGGAACCGTATCCGTTATTGCTGTTTCGGGATATAACCTATTTTCCTCTTACATGGCGCTTCGCGGCGGAAGAATTTGGCTGGGACTATCATTACAGCGCTGAAACCGGTTTGGCGATAACCGCGGATAATTCTTACTTTTACTATCATCACGGCGTTGAAGGCGCCGGATATAAAAGCGGTCAAGCCGCCGTATATATTCATAACGGGCTGAAAATATGGATGGAATCCCATATGAGCCGCCTTACGGCTTCCGGCAATTTATACATTTCCCGGGAAGGCGCCGTAACGCGCATCGGCGAACAGGAGCAAGCCTATTTCGGCGGCCCCAACGATCCGGGTAATTATCATTTCGAGGTGCGGGACAATTGGGTCTACACGCTCCGCTCGACCCTTGATCCATCAGGATATTCCTCCCCCTCCGTTCCCGTTCGGGTAAACATAGATACGCATGAAACCGAGGTTTTGTCTTAATAGTCCGCAATTAAATTAGTTTCCTTAAATACTTCAACATAACAAAACCCCGGGCAAATCTGCGTTATCTCACACATAAAACCGGGGTTTTCCCAAAATCCCGCTGAAATAGCCAGCGGTTAAACTACACTTCCATTATGATAGGCATTATCATCGGCCGACGTCCGGTTTGTTCATAAAGGTATTTTCCTAACTTATCGCGGATCTGCGCTTTAATGACCGCCCATTCCATTATATTGCGCCGGGCGCATATTTCTATTGCTTCCTTTACTTTTTCTTTGGAATACTCTATTAAATGCTCGGATTCTCTTACATACACAAATCCCCGGCTGACAATATCCGGTCCTGACACCACTTCGTTCCGCTCTTTGTTCAGGGTTATCACAACTATTATAATCCCATCTCTGGATAATTGTTTGCGGTCGCGCAATACTATATTGCCCACATCACCTACCCCAAAACCGTCCACTAAAACCCTGCCGGCCGTAACTTTCCCCGAAATCGCCGCCTTTTTCTTCCCGAATTCAAGTATATTTCCATTTTCAGCCACAAAAATTCTCGCTCTGGGTATCCCCAGGCTTTCAGCCAGCTTGGCGTGCATCATTAAATGCCGGTATTCGCCGTGAACAGGTACAAAAAAAGAAGGCTTTATCATGTTGATGAGGATTTTTAATTCCTCCTGCGAAGCATGACCGGAAACATGAACCCCCATACTTTTTTCATATATGACCTCAGCGCCTTGTTTGTACAGCAAATCAATGGTTCTGGCGACTAATTTTTCATTGCCCGGTATGGGGGAAGCGGAAATAATAACCGTATCACCATCCTGAATTGAAACCCAGCGGTGGTCGGCAGTAGCCATTCTGGTCAAAGCTGACATAGGCTCTCCCTGAGAGCCGGTGGTGACAATTACCAGTTGATTGTTGCTGTATCGGTTTATTTCTTCCACCTCTACCAGGATATTATCAGGGATGTGAATATATCCTAACTCCATGGACACTTTAACATTATTTACCATACTTCTGCCTACAACTGCCACTTTTCGTCCATATTTTTCCGCGGTTAATATAGCCTGTTGAATACGATGAACGTTAGACGCAAACGTAGTAACAATTATACGGCCTTCACATTTTCCGAACAAATTATCAAATGTACTTCCTACCAGCTTTTCAGACATAGTAAAACCAATTTTATCAGCGTTAGTGCTGTCGCTTAACATAACTAACACGCCTTTTTCACTGAGCTCGCTCAGTTTCCGGAAATCCACCACTTCACCATCTACCGGAGTCTGATCCAATTTAATATCCCCGGTATGAAGTATAATTCCTAAAGGCGTATGCAGCGCTATTCCCATTGCGTCAGGAATGCTGTGGCTAACTCTAAAAAATTCGGCCTCAATAGGCCCTATTTTTACTTTTTCACGCGGGGAAACCACATGGAAGTTTTTGCTGGAAACATTGCTTCCCTTCAATTTTCCTTCCACAATCCCCAGAGTCAGTTTACTGCCGTACACCGGCACCGCCAAATCTTTTAAAATATAAGGCAGCGCTCCAACGTGGTCTTCATGCCCATGCGTTAATAAAATAGCTTTAACTTTATCAATATTATCAATCAAATAGGTTATATCCGGTATCACAACATCTATACCCAACAATTCTTCCTCAGGGAACATCAGTCCCGCGTCAATAACCACGATTGTATTTTGATATCTGATAGCCAGCATGTTCTTTCCGATTTCCCCTAAACCGCCCAGGGGAATCATCTGTAACCGAGCTTCACCCTCAGACACTCTGTTACCTCCTTTAATATTCGATTTTTTACCAAAAACATATTTCCGATCACAGCTACTTCTTTTATTATAAGATATTAAATCTTTGCTGACAACTTCCATTATCTACAAATATCCGCAAAAAACAAAGCCGCCTCAAATAAGGCGGCTCCCGCAAACAATTATAAAGCGCTGTATCCATAAATACCGCAACAGTATTTTCCTGATTTTATTTAATCAAGCTTTCCATATGATTTTAATAAATCATTCAAAAACAGCAGCTGTTCTTTATCCGCGTTTACCAGCGGAAGCCTGAAACCGCCTACTTCAAAGCCCATTAAGTTAAGAGCCGTCTTTACCGGAAGCGGGTTTGTGGCTATGAACAAACCTTTAAAAAGCGGGAAAAGTTTAACGTGTAAATTTTGCGCTTTTTGTACGTCACCGGCAACATAGGCTTCAATCATGGCTTTTATTTCCAGCCCCGCTACATGTGAAACTACGCTGACAACCCCATAAGCTCCGACCGACAGCATCGGTAAAGTTAAATTGTCGTCTCCGGAAAAAATGTATTTATTGTCTTTTATCATATTTTTCAAAATAGCGGCTTGATCAAGATCGCCGCTGGATTCTTTAACCGCTATAATGTTATCGATCGCGAATAAGCGTTTCATAGTCTCCGGAAGTACATTAACCCCGGTGCGTGAAGGAATATTATAAACCATAACCGGTATGGAAACCGCCTCGGCTATTTTTTTAAAATGCTGGTACAGCCCTTCCTGCGGAGGACGATTATAATAAGGAGCTACTACAAGAATCCCGTCCACGCCGGTTTTTTCCGCTTCTTTGCTAAAAGCTGCCACATGAGCGGTATCGTTGCTGCCGGTTCCCGCCCAAACAGGCATTTTGGAGCCTACGGCTTTTTTCAGCACCGAAAAAAGCCTCAATTTTTCATCAGCGGCCAAAACCGGTGACTCGCCGGTCGTACCGGATACTATAATCCCGCCGCTGCCATTATCATATAAATAATCCGCGATTTCCACCGCTTTTTCATAGTTCACCTTTAAATCCTGATCAAAAGGAGTTATCATCGCTGTAAACAATCGGGGCAACTCCATATTATCACCTACCCATCGCTATTTTTCCCTAGTGCAAACTTATCATGCAAAGCCGCGAGCGCTTCTTCCATGTGTTTTCCGGCCACCAAACACCAGATATTGGTATACGAATCTCCCGATTGCAGCAAAGGGATATTATGATCCCGCAAAGCCTCCAGGATTTTGGCCATTATTCCAGGAACCCCAGTCATGGCAGCTCCTACTACAGCTATCTTAGCACAATTAAATTCCAAATGCGGAAAAATGTCAATATCATTTAAAATTTTAACCGTAACCTCCGCTAAATCTTCCGGTACGGTAAAAACCAGCATGTTGGGCTGAACATTTATAAAATCCACACTTATATCCTGTTTAGCCAAGGCCTGAAAAACTTTTAACTGTATATCCGCGACCTCATTTTCCAAAGTATCGTTCCCAATCTTTACCTGCACTATATGGGAAGCGTAAGTTACCCCGGTAATGAGCCTGTCTCTTATCATCGGCGCGGCTCCATAAGCGCTTCGTAAACTGTTGGTGACTAAAGTGCCGGCGGAGTCTAACTGAGTGGTCGAGCGTACCCGCAGGGGAATATTGCCTTGCATCGCTATTTCTATAGCCCGAGGATGCACTACTTTCGCCCCTTCACGCGCCAGCTGGCATATTTCGTTATAAGTTACTGCGTCAAGCAAACGGGCATTTTTTACAATTCTGGGGTCAGCGGTCATAACTCCTTCAACATCAGTGAAAATATCAACTATATCAGCCTGTAAGGCCGCCCCTAAAGCACTGGCGGTAATGTCGCTTCCTCCTCTTCCCAAAGTCGTAATTTCGTTATTTTCACTAACGCCCTGGAATCCTGCCACTACCGGCGTAATGTTGTTTTCCAGCAACGATATTAAATTTTTTACGTCAACATAAAGTATGTGAGCAGCTCCGTACTGACCGTCGGTAACAATCCCCGCCTGCTGGCCGCTCATATAATGAGCTTTCACATCCATAGCCAATAGTTGGTTTACTAATAATACTCCGGAGATAAGCTCACCGCAGGCCAATAACATGTCAGTTTCCCGCAACGAAGGGTTAGTATTGGTTTTTTTTATCATGTTAAGCAGCGTGTCAGTCGCATACGGATCCTCATTGCGGCCAATAGCCGAAACCACAACCACCGGCGCTAATCCTTCCTCTTTGGATTTTTTCACTATAGCCGCCACTTTTTCGCGCAACTCCTGAGTAGCCAGGGAAGTGCCCCCAAATTTCTGAATAATTATTTTCAAATCAGCACCTTCTTTAATAAAGGTTTTTATTTATCACTTCTTCAGCAATTTGCACAGCGTTAGTCGCCGCGCCTTTGCGGATTTGGTCAGCCGCCGCCCATAATACGACGCCATTGACGGCTGAAATGTCTTTTCTGATTCTGCCGACATAAACCGGATCCGTATCCGAAGTGA
>JAISWS010000069.1 GCA_031270725.1 Syntrophomonadaceae bacterium
CTCGTATTCCGCTTTCGTAAGCTCTTTTTCCCGCTCCAGGAAAGTGCGGCGCTGGATTTTCAGATACTTTATTTTTATGTCCCAGCCCTGGAAAGCGAAGAAACCGTTGAGGGCGGCGACGGCCGCGTTGACGCTGGCGGGCGAACGGTTTTCGCCCATTTGCCGTTTGTAGGCGGCGGCTTTTTCTTTGCTCGCCGGAGCGCCGTCCAGCCAGCTCTTAAAAGCGCGGAGGCCGCGGGCGTATTTTTCCATAGTGGCGGCGGCGCGTTCCTCACGCGCGAGATGGGACAGCCAGGCGGATATTTTTACGTCGGTGATGGTAAATGATGGTAGATTCATGATGTTTTTTCTCCTTTTCGCGTCAGTATTCCCTAAAAGACTACCAACGATGAAAGAAGAAGGAAAATCCCGGCCATGCCTAAGCAAAATTGCTTCGGTCGGAATAGAATTTTATATCCGCGGCTTCCAAAATATTTTTATCAGAACCGAACCTGACCGCGTTCAGCATCGCTTGACCCAGCTCCCGCGTAGTAATAACCGCTTTGGGGAAAAACTTACGCAGCAAATATACCGCCGGCCTAAAGATCGTATAGAGTACACTATACATTATGGTTTTAGAGTGTATTCCCCGCAAGGGCTGAATAATGCCCGGCCTGAACATATAAGCGGCCTTAAACGGTAATCTTAAAAGCATATTTTCCGTTTTTCCCTTAACGCGCCTCCACATGATCCGTCCCTGTTCCGTGCTGTCGCTTCCGGCTCCTGATACATAAATAAAAGTCATGTCCGCGTTCAAACGCGCCAGGGTTTCCGCCGCCGCTTCGGTAATATTGTAAGTTACGCGCGTATATTCTGTCGCTCCCATCCCCACCGAAGAAACTCCCAAACAAAAGAAACAGGCGTCAAATCCTGTCAATTGTTCCTCCAGCCCTGAATAATCCGCCATACTGTTATGCCTGATTTCCTTCAATTTAGGATTCATAATTCCGCTTTTATTTCTTCCTATGGTCTGCACTGCCGTTACTCCCGTGTCTGACAGACATTCCCGCAATACTCCCTGGCCCACCATGCCTGTAGCTCCAAATATTAATACTTTCATCAGATAATTCCTTTTACCTTAAATAGTCCGTCTGTAAAAAATATAGCGTAAAATCGGCTTAATTTTCCCGCTCCGTTTTGTCGCGGTACATTAAGGCTTTCGCGAACACCGCCGGCGAAAAATCACGCAAGTCTTCCAACCCTTCGCCCATACCAACATATTTCAGCGGTATATTCAGTTCCCGCGCCAACGCCAGTACTATGCCGCCCTTAGCCGTACCGTCCAGTTTTGTTAAAACAATGCCGGTGATACCGGATACTTCTGAAAACACCTGTGCCTGGCTAAGCGCGTTTTGGCCTGTGGTAGCATCCAGAACCAGCAATACTTCATTAGGGGCGTCCGGCCTTTCCCGCTCAATTATTTTTCTTATTTTACCAATTTCATTCATCAAATTGACCTTATTTTGCAGCCGGCCGGCGGTATCAATTATCAAAACATCAACCTTACGCGCTCCCGCCGCGCTCAAAGCGTCAAACACCACCGCGCCCGGATCGGCTTTTTCCTGATGTTTAATCATTTCCACTCCGACCCTGTCGGCCCATATCTGCAATTGGTCTATGGCGGCGGCCCTGAAGGTATCGGCGGCGGCTAATAACACTTTGCGCCCTTCTTTTTTATAGCGATAGGCCAATTTAGCGATAGAGGTAGTTTTCCCTACCCCGTTAACTCCAACCACCATTATTATAGTAGGTCCGGAGGCCGCCCAGTTAACAGCCGCAGGCTCCCGCCCAATAATATTCGCTATTTCTTCCCGCATTATATCCAATACCTGAGACGACTCTCTGATTTTATTTTTTTTAGCGGCCTGTTTCATTTGCTCCACTAAATTCATAGTTACTTTCATTCCGCAATCGGCCTGAATCAAAATATCTTCTATGTCATCCCAAAAATCGTCGTCCAAAGAACGGTTATTTTTAATAAGTGTTTCTATCCTGCCGGTAAAATTTTCACGGGTTTTAGAAAGGCTTTTTTTCATACGTTCAACAAAGCTTAAAGCAGCCTCTTCTTTTTTTACGATTTCTGTTTCAACTCCGTCCGTTTCCGGCCAGGCTTTTTCCGTCTCAGGCGTCTCCGGCTTTTCTGTTTCTGCCTGCTCTATTACCGGATTTCCCTTTGTTTCCAGTATACTTTCCGGCTCCGCGCCACCTTTTGCCGTTTTGCTTTTTTGGCTTTTAAACTTATCAAATAAACTCACAGCGTCTCTCCTTAATCGTAATTATACCGCAATAGGGTCCTCATCTATTTTTAAAGTCAAAATAGCCGACACCCCTTTTTCCTGCATAGTTACCCCATATATATGGTCGCCGCATTCAATTGTCGGCTGCCTGTGAGTTATTATCAGGAATTGAGTTTCAGCCGCCATCATTTTTATAAAATTCACAAACCTTCTTAAATTATTTTCATCCAGCGCGGCGTCTATTTCGTCCAGTAAGCAAAAGGGGACCGGCTTTAAGCGCATCAGCGCGAAAATAAAAGCTATACAGAGCAGCGCCCTTTCCCCGCCCGACAGCAGATTCAACGCCTGCGGCCGTTTGCCCGGCATTTTAATTTCTAAAATTATTCCGGTTTCCAGAGCCGCTTTACCGTCTTCGTGCTTCAGCAGCGCCTCGCCTCCTGAAAATATTTCCGCGCATGTACGCTGAAAACTTTGATTGGCCAGTTTAAAAAAATCTTTATAATCTTTATCCATTAATTTTTCGGTTTCATGAAGCAGATTATTCAAAGAAATATTGGCCCTTTCCAAATCCCCGCATTGGGCGTTTAAAAATTCAAAGCGCTTTTTAGCTTCTTCATATTCATCTATAGAAGCCAAATCCACCGGGCCTAAAAGCTCAATACTTTCTTTTAATTCGGCCAGACGGCTTTTCATCCTGAGCAGCTCCGCATGGCTAAACTCAATAACCAATTCCCCCGGCTGAGTACTGTCAAACTGTTCACGCCATTTGGCCCGCAAAATCTCCCATTCGGTTTCTTTACGGATAAGGGCGTTTTCATGACGGCGGCATTCTTCGTCTAATATTGATAATCGCGGTTTCAGCGGTTTTATTTCCCGCTCCCGCAGATGGATTTTTTCTTTAGCGTCCCTTTCTTCGCGCAATAAAGCGTCCAATTCACATTTCAGCTGTTCTTCGGTTTGGTATTGGGTATTTAATTCACTTATCAGACGCTCTCTTTGCGCCGCCGCCGCTATAAGTTCAGCTTCCAGCCTGGTCTCCAATTCCGTGGCCTCCGCTTCCGATTTTTCATATGACCTGTGTATTTGCTGAAATTGCTGAATATTGGTTTCCGTTCCCGCCAGTTCTTTGCGCTTCATCAGCAATTGTTGATTCAGCGCCCGCAAACGCTCCCCGGCAATTTCATATTCCATCTGTAATTTATCGTTTTCTTCCTTGCTTTTCTCCGTTTCTGTATTTAAGCGCCGGTTTTCCCTTGCCAGCCTTTCGCAATCCTCTTTTAAAATCTGTCCCAGACGCTCTGATTCCGCTTTTTCTTTTAAGAGCGCCGTTATTTCTTTATTAAATAATTCCATCTCTTCTTTTTTACGGTCCAAGATTTCCTGCTGATATTTTATTTCTTTAGCCAGCATACCGCATTTGTACGTAACCTCTGTTTGCTGATTCCTTATCTCTATGCTTTCCCGCTCCAATACCCGCGATTGATTTACAATATCCTGATAAACGGAACGGTTTTGCTCCGTCAATTTCCGGTTTTTACCTATGAGCTTTTCCAGTTTGAGCCGTTCCCCTTTTCTCTGTAAAGGGCTGTTTTGCTGACGCTCTCCTTTGCTTCCTCCGCTGATGGCTCCGGAAGTATTGATTATCTCGCCTTCTAATGTAACCAGTTGAAACGGATACTTCAGTTTTTTGAAAACTAATCCGGCGTTTATCATATTATCTATTATTACTACCCGTCCCAAAAGATACTCCAGCGCTTTATTAAAAACAGGGTCACAGCCTATGAGCCGCGATCCTATCCCCAAAACCCCGGGAAGAGTTAAAAGGCTGTCTTCAATATTCGCGGGAACGCTTGTGACCCGCAGAATTTCCAAAGGCAAAAAAGTCAACCGCCCTTTTTTTCCTTCTTTGAGCCAGGTGACAGCGGCTTGGGCGTTAGTTTCTTTATCCACGACAATATTTTCCAGCCTGCGTCCCGCCGCCATTTCTACTGCCGTTTCCATCCCGTCGGGAACTTCAATGATTTCACCCATAACTCCCATAATACCGATAAGTTCGCGATTTTCAGCCGCCCGCAGCAATTGTTTAACCGCCGGTGAATAACCGGCCATATTGCGATCCATATTATCTAAAAACTGCATCCTGCCGGTTAAATTCATTTTTTCTTCCTGGAGCAGATTATATTCAGACTCAATTTTCCGGCGTATTCCGGTTAATTGTGTTATTTTTCCGTCTTTATCCGTCAGCTGTCCGGTAAGTTTTTGCTGAAGCCTGATATTATCCCGCTGTGTTTGCTGGATCTCAGTCAACCCCAGCAGAAAATGTTTTATTTGTCCGGCGGTTTCGGAAATTTTATCATTTAAGCGCTCTGATTTATTGTGAGCGGCCTTTATCTGGCTATCATTAAGATTTATACTATTGCTTAGCTCCGTCTCCCGCCGCGATTGATTAAATAGCCGCTGTTTTTGGTGGGCAAATTCCTGATTTTGTTTTTCTATAAAAGACGCCGTTTTTTGCTGTTGCGCGTCAAGACGCTCATAATCGGCTTGTTTTTCCTGTAAAAGCTCTTTTTCCATTTTTAAGCCAGCGATTTTAATCTCCAAGTCGGCGTGAAAATCCCGCAACAAGTGATGATATTTCCTTTTATCCTCCAGCGCCTGTTGTTTACGTTCATTATTATTTTTCCGTCGTTCTTCGCATAATTTCAAATCAGTTTGCAAAGCCGCGGCCATTTTACTGTGTCCGGCCTTTTCTTCTTGCAGCGCTCTAATGTCATGGTCCAGACGCTTCAGTAACCGCTCCTGGCTTTCCAGAGCCAAAGCGCCATCTTCACAACTTTGCGCCAGCAAATCGCGCTGGCGTTTTTTTTCTTCCATTTCCTGTTCCGATTTAGACAATGAATCTCTGAGCAAAGCCATTTCATTAGCCAGAATTTTTTTACCCGTTTCGTTAAATTCCCGGTTAAGCTCTTGGTATTGAGCTGCTTTCTCAGCTTTCAGCCGCAGTTCTTCTTTCCTTTGCGCGACTTCAAACAAAATGTCTTTGAGCCTGACTAAATTATTGACGGTGGATTCAATGCGCAGATTAACCTCGTCTCTTTGCTGACGGTATTTAATTACTCCGGAGGCTTCCTCCAAAATCAGGCGGCGCTCTAAAGGCTGTCCGTTCAGAACCTGCTCCAATTCCCCCTGCCCGATAATGGAATATCCTTTTTTGCCCAATCCGGTACCCGCCAGTAATTTATTAATATCTTTCAAACGTACTTTGGCCTTGTTAATACTGAATTCACTTTCTCCGGTACGGAAAGCTTTGCGGTTAATAACCAGTTCACTGTACTCAGCGGACAGTTCATAATCACCGTTGTCTATCAGCAATTCCACCATAGCCATACTTTGCGCTTTTTTCTGATCGGTGCCGTGGAAAATAATATCTTCACTTTTATTCCCCCGTAAATGCCGGACATTATTCTCACCTAAGGCCCAGCGGACAGCGTCCGCCAGGTTGCTTTTCCCGCAGCCGTTCGGTCCGACAATGATATTAATCCGGGGGTGAAAATTTATTTCGACCAGCCCCGAAAAAGTCTTGAACCCTCTGACCTGTAAATTTTTAAGATACATAGCTCCTCCCGCTGAGCTTTAAGATTGCGGCTCTTATTTATAATCCGGCGGAAAACTGAACCCGCCGCTGCGTAGCTTTTCCTTTGCCATCCGCAAAAACGGAAAATTTCCGCTTAATACGCTGAAAAATTTGCTTTCATCAATGACGGCGCTTCTTAAACTTATAAAAAATTTTAGTTATCCAAAGAAATCATATTCCGGGGCTGTCCGTCCCAAATTTTTACTTTAAGGTTAATATCGAATTCTTCATTCAAATTAGTTATATTATTTCTTTTATAGCCCGTCATTTTGGAAACATCCTTAGGGTTGACCCGCAGATACCAGATTTTATGTTTATAAAAATTTTTTTCCTGCCGCCTCAACAGAACGCGGGCCTGGTCATAGAAAATTTTTTGTTCCACCAACTCGCCAAAAGCCGGATGAAAAGGGCCGGCCGCTACATTCCCTTCCGTCCGCAATTCTTCACTTGGCTGCAAACCCATACGGATAATAGGGATATTTTCCCGGCGTATAATTACAGCCATGCCGGCGCAAACGTCCACAGCTTCCGCCAAAGTAAGAGGACAATATTTATGGTTCCGGAACAAGGCTTCCAAGGGGGTTTCCTTAATAACCAAAGTCGGATAAATACGAACCATATCCGGCTTTAAAGCCGCGGTTCTTTCGGCGGTCAACATAGCGTAACGGTAATTATCTTCCGGCAGTCCTGCCATAAGCTGAATGCCTAAACGGAAATTTTTATTTTTAATCAAACGGCACGCTTCCTCCGCCTGCTCAGCGCCGTATTGACGGCCGGAGGCTTGCAGTACCCGATCCTCAAACGACTGGATTCCCAACTCTATAGTGGTAACCCCTTTTGTTTTCAGTAAAACTAAAATTTCTTCATCAATATAATCGGGCCTGGTGGATATACGCAGCCCGCGCACCGATTCCCGTTTCAAAAATTCCCGTGCCGTTTCTAAATATTCTTCCATTGTTTTTTGGGGCAGAGCGGTAAAACTGCCGCCGAAATAAGCTATTTCCGCTTCAAAGCGCAAATCACCCGCCGCCTCCAGATAAGCGGCTATGGTACTTCTGATTTCATCAGGTTCCGGAACGGATGTTTGCGAGCTGATTTTTTTTTGATTACAAAATATACACTGGTGAGGACATCCGAATTGAGGAATGAAAATAGGGATATTAATATGTCTCATTATGCCTGCTCATTAATAAAATTCTGCACAAAATCATTGTTATTCAAAGCCTCTTCCGCCGCTTTTTGTTCAGCTTCTTTTTTGGTTCTTCCGCTGCCGGAAGCTAATTTTTTACCTTTATAATAAACGGCCATCGTAAAGGTTTTAGAATGGGCCGGCCCGTGTTCCTCCAGTAAATCGTAATACACATTTTCTTTATCCCAAGCCTGCACAAATTCCTGTAATCTGGATTTATAGTCGTAATAATCGCCCTGAGCGGTGTAAAATATTTCATCCTCCAGGTATTTTAACACAAATTTTTCAGCGCTCCCCAGGCCCTGATCCAAATACAGCGCGCCGATAACAGCTTCCACCGTGTCGGCCAGTATGGACTTGCGTTTTCTTCCTCCCGACATTTCTTCGCCCCGGCCCAAAAAAATATAATTTCCTAAAGACAATCTTTTCGCTACCATTACCAGCGCGCTTTCACACACTACCCTAGCCCGGATTTTGGTCAATTCGCCTTCAGCCTTGTCTGGAAATTTCTTATAAATATATTCCCCTACGATGAGATTCAGCACCGCGTCGCCTAAAAATTCCAGCCGCTGATTATTAGCTTCCGCGCTTTTCTCCTGATAATATGACGGATGAGTTAAGGCCGTTACGATTAAATCTTCATTATGAAACGACAACTTATTGTCTTCCAAAAAACTTTTATAATTATTTTTTTGTCTAGTCACACACACTTCTCCCCATAAAACGCCCATTAGTCACTTATTGTAAATTTTTACCTAAATAAACCCGTTACTGGCTCAACAATAATCCCTGTTTTTCCACTATATTATTTTCCACGCAAAACCGGGCTGACTGTAACCCGTTATATACCGCTTCCTTGTTGGAGCTTCCGTGGCAGACGACGCTAATACCGTTGAGTCCTAATAAAGGCGCTCCGCCAATAGAATGGTAATCCAGCTTTGCTAAAGCGCCCGGCACCGGATTCCCGCTTTCCGCAATCAGCTTAGCCGCCACTAAAACTGTCCCTTCCAGGGTTTTTAACACAATATTACCGGTAAAACCATCGCATATTATTACGTCGCAAACGCCTTTCAGCAAATCTCTGCCCTCTATGTTTCCTATAAAATTCACCAGCCCCTGGTCCTTTATCAATTGGTAAGCGCCTACACA
>JAISWS010000102.1 GCA_031270725.1 Syntrophomonadaceae bacterium
CGGGTGCAGGCTTGCGATGAGAAGACGGCTAAAGCGATAACCAGTATCCGCGTCAGCGAAAAACGCATTGAGGAACAAAAACAGAGCAGCCGCGTCTCTTTGGATGATTTCTATAAGCATATGCAGGAAGCGGAAATGAAGGAACTGAACTTAATTATTAAAGGCGACGTGCAGGGGTCGATAGAAGCGCTCAGCCAGTCTTTGCTGCGTTTAAGCACCGATGAGGTGAAAGTCAACGTTATCCATTCGGCGGTCGGCGCTATTTCAGAATCGGACGTAATGCTGGCCTCCGCTTCTAACGCTATAATAATAGGTTTTAATGTCCGTCCGGACAGTAAGGCCCGTAAAAATTCTGAAGATGAAAATATAGACGTACGTCTTTACCGCGTCATATACGAAGCGATTGCCGATGTGAAAAACGCGATGGTAGGGTTGCTGGATCCGGAATACAAAGAAAAATACCTGGGGCGCGCTGAAGTGCGTCAGGTGTTTAAAGTGCCTAATATTGGCAGTGTAGCCGGATGTTATGTTTTGGACGGGAAGATACAAAGGAATTCCAATGTACGGGTTTTGCGGGATGGAGTAATAGTGTACGAAGGATTGCTGGCATCTTTAAGAAGATTCAAGGATGATGTAAAAGAAGTAGTGGAAAATTATGAATGCGGTTTAGGGATAAAAGATTTTAATGATATTAAGGAAAGTGACATCATCGAGTCATATGTTATGGAAGAAGTTCCCCGTCAGCTGTAAATATAATCCTGGGAGGTGGATTATATGAGTAAAAGAAGGCAGGACCGCATGGCTAATGAAATGAAGAGGGCGGTTGCGCTTATAATACAGGAAAACATAAAGGATCCGCGCATTGATTTTACCAATGTGTCCGTTACCCGAATAGACGTTTCCAATGATTTGATGAGCCACGCGAGAATAAATTTTAGTGTCCTGGGAGACGAAGAAGCGCAAAAACAAACAATGGAAGCGTTGCAAAAAGCGAAAGGATATATCCGCACCGCTCTGAGCCGGATGATTCAGGTCAGGCGTTTTCCGGAGCTGGATTTTTGTCTGGACAGATCCATAGAGCATGGTATGCATATTTCTGAAATTTTGAAGGAATTAAAAGAAAAGGAACCATATGAGGAAAAATATGAATAATAACACGTTGCGGGAAATAAGCTCTAAATTGCTGAGCAAACCGGAATGGCTGATCACCGGACATATTATTCCTGACGGGGATTGTGTCGGCTCTGTTTTGGGGCTTTATCATGTTTTAAAAGCGGTTGGCAAGGAAGCGGCCATGTTATTGGAAGATCCCATACCGGAAACGTACAGCTTTATCGAAGGGGCGCAGCTGATAAAAAAGCCCGGTGAAATCAAAAATATTCCTGATTCGGTTATTTGTCTGGATTGTTCGGATCTGGGAAGGCTGGGAGATAAAACCGGAAAAATTGTTGCCGGGTGTTCTGAGTGTATTAATATTGACCACCATATGACTAATAATTATTTTGGGGATTTGAATTATGTGGACAGCGGAGCAGCCGCTACCGGAGAAATAATTATTGAGCTTCTGGGGTGTATGGGGGCCGATATTAATACAAACGTCGCGCAGGCTTTATTTTCCGCTTTAGTTACGGATTCCGGGAGTTTTATGAATAATAACACTACGGCGGCGACTATGAAAAAGGCGGCCGTTTTGCTGGAAAGCGGCTTAGACATAAATAAAATAAGGATAAATTTGTTTGAGTCGAAGCCCGAACTGGAAGTATTGCTGCTGCAGTACGCTTTGAACAGCATTAGCTTTCACTGCGGCAAAAAGGTAGCCTGTATGCGTTTACTCTACGAAGATATGAAAGAGTTGGGGGCTTTGGACTTTCATCCGGAGGGAATTATAGACTATACGCGCCGTATTCAGGGAGTGGAAATAGGGATTTTATTCAGAGAAATTGCGCCTGGTTTAGTTAAAGTCGGTTTCAGGGCAAAGAATATGGCAGATGTTGCTTTGCTGGCTCAGAACTTCGGCGGCGGAGGCCATCGCCAGGCGGCCGGCGCTAAAATCAGCGGAGGCATAGATGAAGTTATGCAAAAAGTTTTGACAAAAACAGAGGAAGTGTTATCCAGTTGCAAGGATTCCTGAATGTTAATAAACCGGAAGGTATAAGCTCGTTTGAGGTCATAAGGAAAATCAAAAAACTGCTGCCGCCCAAATGTAAAATCGGACATTTGGGAACGTTAGACCCTCTTGCCACAGGAGTATTGCCTATTGCTCTGGGAGTGGGAACCCGTCTGATATCCTGGATTACTGACCATACCAAGGAATATATAGCAACCGTGGCGTTAGGCGCGACGTCGGACACCCTTGACGCCTGCGGCTCTATCGTACCAACCGGACGCTGTGATTATAACCATGATGATTTGTTGAAAATACTGGCGGCTTACAGAGGTTTGATCAAGCAAATCCCCCCTATGTATTCAGCGGTTCACCATAATGGAAAAAGGCTGTACGAATTGGCCCGTCAGGGAATTGAGACGGAAAGAAAAGAACGGACGGTAAAAATATATAGTTTGGAATTGACAGAAGCCGCAAAAGACTGTTCCGGCGTTTATATCACCTTAAAAGTTCTGTGTTCGCCCGGAACCTATATCCGCACTCTGTGTGACGATATCGGAAAAGATTTAGGCACCGGCGCTTATGTATCCAAACTTCAGCGAACCCGTTCGGGATGTTTTACTATTGATAACAGCAGCTCCCTGGAAGAGCTTTGCCGCGACGCAAAAAACTTAAGCCGGTATCTGCTGCCTTTAGACTGCGTTTTACAGGATTATCAATATATTGATTTGAAAATGCAGGCGGATATTGACGCGATCAGTTCCGGCGGTTTTGTTCTGATGG
>JAISWS010000175.1 GCA_031270725.1 Syntrophomonadaceae bacterium
CGGCTTTATCCGCTTTGCCGCCCGTAAAGAAAAACGGCCAAACGGTTTGTTATTATCAGAATATATCCGTTGACCATGACGCCGGTATCCGGGTTTCAGGAGAACATATAATGTCAGAATGCGCCGGCCTTAAAGTAATTGAGGGATTTTTCGGCTCTGACGAAGGAATTACCGATTACCGCGAAGGTTCGAAAAGCTGGAAGGCTATCATTATCGTCACGGCCGGCACTCATGAAGACGCATATAAGAAGTTTCTGTTATGCGTAAATAACATCAGAAACGAATACCAAAATCTAGGATTTGAAGAAGGGTAATTGCCATGTCAAGATTACATGAAAATGATATTATTGGAATCGCGGGCCAGCTGCCCCAATATGACGCGGCCTTAAAAAAATCTTTAGGCTATACGCTGGAAGAAATCGCCAGAAAAGCGGTGGGATGCCGTGAACATAATCCCGGCTTCAGAACCGCCGTAATCCCGATAACCGGCGGAATGGGGCTTATCGGAGGATTTTCGCGGACTGTGAGCCATATATTGAACCACTGCCGCGCCAGAGCCTTTGTTACCGATGAACCAGATGTGGCGGGATTGCAGGAAGCCTACAAAAAAGGCGCGGAAATCATTTTTCTGGCGGACGATTTTATCTGTTCAGCTTTTTCCACCCACAGCTGCGTGTTTTCCGATAACGGTTACGCGACCGGAGTCGGATTTGCCGCCGCGCTGGAAATCATGGCCGGAAAAGCTCCCCCCGCGGAAGTTTTAATCCTGGGAGCCGGTCCGGTCGGTTCAGCGGCCGCCGCTTATTTGTCCCAAGCCGGATTTGATGTCATCATACACGATACTGACGAAGAAAAAACACGCTGTGCCGCCAATAAAATCGCCGGTGTCAAAGCCGCCGGAAATATAGGCGACCTGAAAAACTATCCTTATATCGTAGACGCCACGACGGCCTCCGGATTTATAAACCCCGAAGACGTAACCGCCGCTACCAAAATCGCGGCGCCGGGGATGCCGTTGGGAGTTACGGAAGAAGCGCTGGCAATCGCCTGTGTCTTTCATAACCCTTTGGAATTAGGTATAATGGCCATGTATTTTGACTGTGTTCACCAATTAGCGCTTTTAAATATAAAGAGCGGGACGGAGGGCGCCGGACATGAACGCTAAAACCCCTTCTTGCAAAGAAAAAACCCAACGTTACGCGTATAAAAACCAAAGCCTTTATACTTTGATCAACAAAATCAAATTATGGCCTTCGCGCACGGGTATTCTGCACGGTATAAAAAGTTTGGAAAAAAACGGCGGCAGCGTCTGTATCACAACCCATTGCGGAGAATCTTTCACGGTCTGGGATTCTAAAAACAGCCGCGCTTCCAGATGGCTGAGAAATCGCTGGCTCAAATGCCCCTGCCCTAAATGTAAAGTACCTGACTGGAAACTGGCAAAATACTCGTCAACTGTGTTCACCAATGTTAAAACTAAAGCCAAAAAACAGGAACCGGAACCGTCAGCGCCGCCCGGCGTTAAGAATATGACAGGGGGGGAATAATAATGACAATCACATTTTCTGAAACTCAAAAAAACCGTCTTACCGATTTGGGTTGGAAAGGCGCTTCCGCCAATGAAGAATTCGCGACCGCCGAGCAACGGGAAAGAGCTTACAAAAAAACGGAGAAAGCGGCTATAGCCCAAAATCGCGAACAATTACTACAGCTTATCAACGAGACTCATCAGCCCCGGCTCTGCGGCTTACAGCAGGATCTGGCGCTTTGCCTTCATGAGGAAGGGTTTACCCAGGTAACTACCCCCGCTATTATCTCAAAAGTTTTTTTGGAAAGAATGTCTCTGGACGGCTCTCATCCCCTAACCCGGCAAGTATTCTGGCTGGACTCCAAAACCTGCCTGCGCCCTATGCTGGCGCCTAACCTTTATGCCGTATCGCGGCAAATAATGAATTTCGCCAAAATGCCTTTGAGAATATTTGAAATCGGGTCTTGTTTCAGAAAAGAATCCGAGGGCAAATTGCACTTGAAAGAGTTCACCATGTTAAATTTAGTCGAGTGGGGCACTCCGATGGAAGAAAGAACGGAGCGGTTGAAAGAGCTGGCGGATACGGTATTGCGGGCTGTCCCCATACGGGACTATTCTTTCAGGGAAGAATTTTCCCAGGTATACGGCGACGCTCTTGACGTAGTGAGCCGGAAAGGGATCGAACTGGCCTCAACTTCAACAGGCCCTCACCCTTTAGACGCGGCCTGGAAAATATCCTGCTCCTGGGTAGGAATAGGCTTTGGATTGGAACGCCTGCTGGTTTGCCGCGAAGAAGATGAAGGCATTCATCGTTATTCAAAAAGTATTTCTTTTCTGGATGGCGCCAGGCTGAATATAAAATGATTTTTTCCGTATCGGCCATATAAACCGTCAGTTCTTAACATTCTAATATCCGTGGTTAATAAGGAGTATAAAGTAATGGACAAGCCAATAATCGGAGTTACGCCCATATGGGATGAGGACAAAAACAGCATTTGGATGGAACCGGGATATATGAACGGTATCGCGCAAGC
This sequence comes from Syntrophomonadaceae bacterium, assembly GCA_031270725.1. Lineage (GTDB taxonomy): Bacteria > Bacillota > Syntrophomonadia > Syntrophomonadales > Syntrophomonadaceae > JAISDD01. The sequence continues at coordinate 2,563 of JAISWS010000175.1, forward strand.
CGGCGGCATTCCGGTCATTCTCCCTTTAGCCGCCGATAAAAGTGTTTACGCGCAAATAGCCCATAAATTCGACGGCTTCTTATTTACCGGAGGATACGATATCGCTCCCGTTTGTTATAACGAAAAAAAATCTCCTCGGTGCGGCTTCACATACGTGGAAAGGGACAAAAGCGAAACCGTCCTTTTCCGGGAAGCCCTTTTAAGGCTGGACAAGCCGGTGTTTGGAATCTGCCGGGGCATCCAGCTGTTTAATGTTATAATGGGAGGCGTTTTGTACCAGGATATACCGACCGAATTCGAATCTTCAGTAAAATTGGAGCATAACCAGGAGCCTCCGTATGATGTCCCCGTACATAAAGTCAGGCTGAAAGAATCAGGAATACTCCGCCAATTGCTGGGAACCGAAGAAATAGCGGTCAACAGCTGTCACCATCAGGGCATCAAAATACTATCCGACCAACTGGAAACCCTGGCCTTGTCCGAAGACGGGCTGGTGGAAGCGGTACGTCTTCCGGGCAAAACTTTCGCGATAGCTGTGCAATGGCATCCTGAACTGGCTCCGCGAAGCGAGGTCAGCCGGAAATTATTTCGGGCTTTTGTCGAAAGCTGTAAACAATTGGGGCTTGCCATCTGCTGATTCCGTCAGCGAGGGGAGCGGCGCGGCAACCGCGTGCCCCGCTGCCAAACAGACATTGCGCCGCAAGTAAAAGCCCTGAAAACGTTCGCTTTGAACATTTTCAGGGCTTCGGTCCATTTTAGTATTACGCTATTTCATTGTCCTTTATCCGCCGGAGGCCAGTATAAACCGGTGCAGCATAGCCGCGACTTCCGCTCTGGTGGCGTTGCCTGCCGGGTCAAATATATTGTCCGGTTTGCCGCTTATTATGCCGCCGTTGTAAAGGGCTTGCACGGCGTTTTTCGCGTAGTCCGCTATTTGCGCGTCGTCCGCGAAGGTGACGAACTGCCTGGTTACGGGGAACTGTTTATTGGCGTATCCGGCGTAGCGCATTATTATGGCCGCCAGCTGTTCCCGGGTGATGTTGTCGTCCGGGCCGAATCTGCCGTCGCCGTAGC
>JAISWS010000004.1 GCA_031270725.1 Syntrophomonadaceae bacterium
TGGCTTTAAAATATGAAAATCCGCGTGAAGTAGGAGCCGACCGCATAGTTAACGCCGTGGGAGCCGTTCACAAATATCCCGCCCAGAATTTGCTCATCGTTGATTTTGGCACCGCTACAACTTTTTGTGTCGTGAATGATAAGGCTGAATATTTAGGGGGAGCTATTGCTCCCGGAATTGTCGTGGCCAGTGAGGCTTTAGCGTCACGGGCGGCCAAGCTGCCAAGAGTAGAGATGGTAAAACCTAAGAGCATTATCGGCAAAAATACCATTTCCAGCATGCAAGCCGGAATTATATATGGATTTGTAGGGCAAGTAGAAGGAATTATTAAGCGCATAAAAAAAGAAATGAGAACGGAATTAAAAGTAATTGCCACCGGCGGCTTAGCTAAATTAATAGCCAGGGAAACTGACAGCATAGACATTGTGGACGATTTGCTGACATTAGACGGCTTACGTATTATTTATGATATAAACCGGGGCAAAAATGATTAATATAGGTTCCTTGAGTTTACCGGAGCCGATGATTTGGGCGGCGCCGATGGCCGGAATAAGTGATAAGGCTTGCCGTATAATAAATAAAGAATTCGGATGTGTTCTGGTTTTTACGGAAATGGTAAATGATAAAGGTTTGCTTTATGGGCAGCAGAGGACTTTAGCGTTACTGAATTTAGAAGGGGAAGAAGGGCCGGCAGCAGTTCAGATTTTTGGGAGAGAACCGGAGCAATTGGGGCAAGCCGCGTTAATAGCGGAAAACAGCGGCGCGGCTTTAATCGATATTAATTGCGGCTGCCCGACCCCTAAGATAGTGAAAAACGGGGCGGGAGCGGCGCTTATGAGGGAACCGCGCCGCTGCAGAGAAATATTCAGAACAGTGGTAAGGGCGGTAAAAATACCGGTAACGGTTAAAATGCGGAGCGGATGGGATGAAGAGAGCAGTGACAGATGTGTTGAGATAGCTGGTTTAGCGGAACAAGAGGGAGCGGCAGCAGTTATTATCCATCCCCGTACCCGGGAACAATTTTTTTCCGGTAAAGCCGATTGGGGGAAAGTTAAAGCGGTTAAGCAGCGTATTTCTATACCGGTAATAGGGAACGGTGACATAGACAGCGGAGAAACGGCGCGCTTCAGATTAGAAACCAGCGGCTGTGACGGGATAATGATAGGCCGGGCTTATCTGGGGAATCCGTTTATATTTCGGGAGATAAACGGATTTTTACAAAATAAGGAAAAAACAGCTCCGGTGACTTGGGCGGAGCGGTTGGAGACAGCGGCTAAACACCTGAACCTGGCCTGTTTATTTAAAGGAGAAGAGGTAGCGGTAAAAGAAATGCGCAAACATATTTCCTGGTATTGCAAAGGTATACCGGGGGCGGCTAAGAAGAGAGCGGAGATTAACAAAGCTCAAACCCGGGCGCAAATGCTGGAGTGCTTACATTCAGCGTTTGCCTGATTTATGCGATATGCGGGGATATAGGCTGGAAAACCGGAAAAGAGGTATAGAATTGAAACGTATTGTCAGTGTGAGCTTGGGAACCTCCAAAAGAGACCACGCTTTTGAAACCGATTTTTTAGGGGAAAAATTTCAAATCGAAAGAATTGGAACCGATGGCGATTGGGCTAAAGCCATGCAGCTTATTCGGGATTTAGACGGTAAAGTTGACGCTTTTGGGATGGGCGGGATTGATTTATATATTTATGTAGCGGGCAAAAGGTATGTGATTAAGGATGCCAAGAAATTAGCGGCTCAGGCCAGAATTACCCCTATAGTGGACGGCAGCGGGCTGAAAAATACCTTGGAGAGAAAATGCGTCTCAGATATTCAAAAAAAAGGGCTTATGGAACTGAAGAACCGAAAAGTCCTGATGGTTTGCGGAGTTGACCGTTTTGGGATGGCGGAGGCTTTCGCGGAAGCGGGAGCGGATTTAATACTGGGGGACCTTATATATGTTGTAGGTATTCCTGTACCTTTGTATTCTCTGAAAATGCTGCGCTTAGTCGGACGAATCGTCGCTCCTTTCGTGGTCAGAATGCCGTTTGATAAACTTTATCCCACCGGCGGTCAGCAAGGAGTTATAATTCCTAAGTATTCGAAATACTATTATAATGCGGACGTAATCGCCGGTGATTTTCATTATATATGCCGCTATTTACCGCCCAAAATGGAAGGGCAGGTTGTAATAACCAATACTACTACGAAAGAGGATTTACAGTTGCTGAAAAGGACTGGAATCAGCCGGGTTATAACCACGACTCCCGATATGGGAGGCCGCTCTTTTGGTACTAATGTCATTGAGGCTTTATTAGTAGCGATCCTCAATAAAAAAATTGAAGATATAGAAGAAGAGAATTATTACAGTTTGCTGCAGGAATTGCATATTGAACCCAGGATACTGGATTTGGAGAAAGATGATGACTGATTTGGATTTTGCTTTTATTAATATGCTGCCTCATGATAAAAAAAGGCTGGGCTATAAAGAAAATTTACTGAATTTATTAGCCCCGTTTTTTTCCCCGCCTCGTTTGCAACGTTTTTTCAGATTAAAAGGATTGAATACCCAGGGAGGAAATATTCTTTTGCCTTTAGGTCCGGGGCAGATGGCTAAAATGCATGAGGATTATAAAAAAAAAGTTATAAAATACGCGTTTGATTTCCTCAGCGCCTATACGTTACCTGTTTTAGCGGTAGACCGGAGATTAAAAAATATTTTTTCAAAAAGTAAAAACAATTGCGGAATAATATACGGTGATTATTTTATACTGGCTTTGGCTTATGTTCTTATCCATGCCGCTGTGCTGAAATACCCTGTTGACCGGATTATTCTGGCGGGGAGCATAAACGGATGCTACGAATTTTTGGAAGCGGTTTGCATGTTGGGGCTTCCGGTGGCGATTCAAAATTATAACCCTGTTCATGAGGAAATATTGGCGTATAATTTATTGTACAGCAAGGGCATAGTACTTAACGTGGGTTTTTTCGACCCTTACCAGATTACGGACAAAGATATAGTAATTTTCTTTGACGCTCAGTTGTATACGGCGGCTTTGTCAGTGCCCAGAAAATTTTATATACAATTAACAGATAGCAGTGAAAATTTGGCGCCGCTCCTGGAACAGGAACTGAGACTTAACCGGATGGATTTTCGTTTGCACCATTTAGCGCCGATTTTAGAGACTTGTTTATTATTAAAAGCAGGATATTTTTCTTCAGGCAACGAAAAAACTAAAACAGAACCCAAAAAACCGGTTGATTTTAAAATACTGCAAAAAATAGGTTATGATTTATGTTTATGGGAATTGTTTCTTGACAAGGCGGTATAAGCTAATTATAATACCTTGAGGGTAGAAAAAACATTAAAGGGTTGGATTTATAAAAATACTTTAGCATTTATTATAAGCGGGAATTATTCTCGCTTTTATAAATTTTTATTTGTCTGAGATGGAATGTCGTGACGGTGCTGTGTTTAAGGTACATTGAATAAGGTTAAGGGGAGATAATAATGATGGCGGAAGGCAAAGAAGTTTTATTAACCAAAGAAGGGCTGCACAAACTGGAAAATGAACTGGAACATCTGAAATCGGTCAAAAGGGAAGAAGTAGCTGAGAGAATAAAACAAGCGATTGCTTTTGGGGATATATCCGAAAATTCTGAATATGAAGACGCCAAAAATGAACAGGCGTTTATCGAAGGGCGTATTATCACTTTGGAAAAAACTTTAAAAAACGCCCGTTTGATGGAAGACAATGAAATACGTACTGACATTGTGTCATTAGGTTCAAAGGTAACTTTGATGGATATTAAAACTGGCAGGGAATTTAACGTGGTGCTGGTTTCATCAGTGGAATCCAAGATAAGAGAAGGAAAAATTTCTGACGAATCGCCGGTAGGTAAAAAAATATTGGGACAGGCGGTAAACTCGATAGTGGAAGTGGATGCTCCGGCCGGCGTTATAAGTTATAAAATATTGCGGGTGGAAAAATAATTCTGAAATAAGACTGATGAAGGAGGGTGTATTTTGTCACACGACGGGCTCGAAAATGCGGATGTTAATCAGTTAAAAAAAATACGCTTGGAAAAACTGAAAGAAATGCGGGACGCAGGTATTGAACCTTTCGGAACCCGATTTGAACGTGATACTGACGCCCAGGAAATATTGGATAACTTTGAGACTATAGAAGGGCGAACGGTAAAACTGGCCGGTCGGATTATGTCTAAAAGGAGGCATGGCAAAGCTGGTTTTGCTGATTTACAGGACATGAGCGGCAACATACAGTTATATTTTCGCTACAATGACCTGGGGGACGATAAATATGAGCTTTTCAAAAAACTGGATATAGGAGATATTTTAGGAGTTGAGGGAGCGGTCTTTAAAACCCAAAAAGGAGAAATAAGTGTCCATATCAATGACTTGGTTTATCTGTCCAAATCATTAAATCCTTTGCCGGAAAAATGGCATGGCTTAAAAGATGTGGAACTGCGTTACCGGCAACGCTATGTGGATTTAATAGTCAGCCCTGAGGTTAAAGAAGTTTTCATTAAACGCAGTAAAACTATTCGCGCTATTAGAAATTATCTGGATAGGCGTGGTTTTTTAGAAGTAGAGACGCCAATGATGCATCCTATTCCCGGAGGAGCTGCGGCCCGTCCTTTTATAACCTTTCATAACACTTTGGATATGCAGCTTTATTTACGCATAGCTCCGGAATTGTATTTGAAACGCCTGTTAGTGGGAGGATTTGAAAAGGTTTACGAAATTAACCGCAGTTTTCGTAATGAAGGCATATCTACCCGCCATAATCCTGAGTTTACCATGTTGGAAGTGTATCAGGCTTATGCTGATTATTTGACGATGATGGATCTTATCGAGGATTTAATCAGTACGGTGGTTGCGGAATTAAATGGGAGTTTATCGGTCGAAATAGAAGGAAGAACCATTGATTTTACTCCGCCCTGGCGGCGCTTGTCTATGCTGGAGGCTGTCAAAGAATACGCCGGCGTGGATTTTGAGCAAATATTCAGCGATGAGCAGGCGCGGCGGGAGGCTGATAAAATACAGGTGAAAGTAGAAGCTGACAGTAGCAGAGGTGAGGTTATCAATGAAATATTTGAGCAACGTGTGGAGGAAAAACTCATTCAGCCTACTTTTATTTACGGGCATCCGCTGGAAGTTTCTCCTTTAGCGAAAAAAAACAGCGAAAAACCGGAATTAACCGATCGTTTTGAACTTTTTATCATGCAAAGAGAGCTGGCCAACGCTTTTTCGGAATTAAATGATCCCTTAGATCAGCGTGAGCGTTTTCAAAAGCAGGCGGACAAACGTAGCAGCGGAGATACGGAAGCGCATATGATGGATGAGGATTTTCTGAATGCTTTGGAATATGGAATGCCTAGCGCCGGCGGCTTAGGGATAGGTATCGACCGTTTGGTCATGCTGATAACAGCTTCCGCTTCTATTCGCGACGTAATATTATTTCCGACTTTACGCAAAAGGGAACTGTGAAAACGCGAACAAAAATAGAATTATAAAAGATTCGCTGGGGTTAGATTATGCTTTTTAATTCATACGAATTTATCCTGATGTTTTTGCCTGTGGCATTTTTAGTATATTTTTTACTGCAACGGCGGAATTGGGCAGTTATAGCCAATAGCTGGCTTATGCTCGCTTCATTGTTTTTTTATGCCTGGTGGAATACGGAATATTTGCCCTTGATAATTATTTCCATATTAGTAAACTACGTACTCGGACAAATACTGAACCGCGATATGGTTGTCCGCAGAAAAACAGCGCTGTTTCTGGGTATCGTTTTTAATCTGTACTTGCTGAGCTATTACAAATACGCCGGATTTTTTATAGATAACCTCAATAAACTGGCGGATACGAATGTAACGGTACCTTCTGTTATTTTACCGTTGGGGATAAGTTTTTTTACCTTTACGCAGATTGCTTATTTGGTTGATTCTTACCGCGAACAAGCGCGGGAATACAGTTTTATCAATTACGGCTTGTTTGTTACCTTTTTCCCTCATTTACTGGCGGGCCCTATTATCCAGCATAAAGAAATAATGCCGCAGTTTTCCGACCCTCAAAAGCGAAAACTGGATTTTGCCAGTTTAGCGCCGGGATTGTTTTTATTCTTCATTGGGCTGGGTAAAAAAGTATACATAGCGGATACTTTTGCGATATGGGCCAATCAAGGTTTTGATCAGGCTTTAATCCTGTCCTGTCCGGAAGCATGGATAACTTCTTTGTCCTATACTTTGCAGCTTTATTTTGATTTCAGCGCGTATACCGATATGGCTATCGGCGCCGCGATGCTTTTCAATATTGATTTGCCCGTTAACTTTTTTTCACCGTACAAATCTGTAAATATTCAAGAATTCTGGCGGCGCTGGCACATTACTTTAGGGCGTTTTTTCCGGGATTACGTTTACATTCCCTGCGGCGGAAGCCGTACAGGGGAATTGACGACTTACTTTAACCTGCTGATGACTTTTTTCCTGGTGGGGCTTTGGCATGGAGCGGGCTGGAATTTCATTTTATGGGGCTGTATGCACGGAGCGGCTTTGATGGTTCACAGGCTGTGGACAAAAACCAAAATAAAAATACCCCGTATTTTAAGCTGGTTTCTTACCTTCAATTTTGTTAATCTGGCTTGGGTATTCTTTCGAGCCGCGGATTGGAGCGGAGCTGTACAAATAATACAAAGTATGTTCGGTTTCAGCGGTTTTTCTTGGTCAGGGCAGTTAACGGGCTGGGAATTCGTCAACCGTTTTATAATCTCATGGGGTTTTAATGAAAACAGCGGCTATGCGTTGCAGATGCTGTTATGTTTAGGGTGCGGCATAATAGCGGTTACAGCGGGCAAGAACTCTATACAGATGAAAGACAGTTTTAAACCGGGCATAATCAACGCCGGCCTGATAATAG